>JAGHTX010000211.1 GCA_018065105.1 Bacillota bacterium | reverse complement strand
AAACAGGTACACTACTATTCTAAACAAGTTTGAGGTTTTCAGACCTCATGGGCTTTTAAATCGGTTTCAAGGTTGACCTCATCCAATTTTAGAGCGCCCTTATAAAAAGTCTTTTAATTGTTTAGAACGATTTGGATGTTTTAACTTACGAAGAGCTTTGGCTTCGATTTGACGAATACGTTCACGTGTTACGTTAAATTCCTGTCCTACTTCTTCCAAAGTTCTAGGTTTTCCATCATCCAATCCGAAACGTAAACGAATTACTTTTTCTTCACGTTCTGTCAATTCCCCTAGTAATTCATCCAATACATCTTTCATACTTTGCATTGTCGCATAGTCTTCTGGTGATGTTGCGTTGGAATCTTCTACGAAATCTCCTAATGTGGAATCTCCATCGTCTCCGATTTGTGTTTCCAGAGAAGCTGGGTCTAGTGCCATCATTTGAATTTCTTCAACACGTTTAGCGCTGATGTCTCCTAATTTTTCGGCGATTTCTTCAGGAATTGGTTCACGACCTAATACTTGAAGTAAAGCTCTTTGAGTACGAGTTAACTTGTGAATGGTTTCAACCATGTGTACTGGAATACGGATCGTTCTTCCCTGATCGGCAAGGGCACGAGTTACCGATTGACGGATCCACCAAGTGGCATAGGTAGAGAATTTGAATCCTTTGTCTGGTTCAAATTTCAAGGCTGCCTTCATAACTCCGGTATTTCCTTCCTGGATCAAGTCATCTAGATCCAATCCACGGTTTACATATTTTTTGGCAATGGATACAACCAAACGAAGGTTTCTTTTGATCAATTCTTCGCAAGCGTCATCCCCATCCATGGCGATTGCAGCTAATTCCTTACGTTTTTCAATATCGGTCGTTCCTTCTAATTCTTCTTTTGCCTGTTGTCCTCTACGAACACGACGAGCAATTTCGATTTCCTGTTCGGCACTTAATAAATCGTATTCCCCAATACTCTTTAAATAGTTCTTTGTTGTATCTACAGATGATTTCTTAACGTTGGAAGCGAATTCCTGTTCCATTTCAGAGATGGCGTCTTCATAATCGCTGTCTTCGAAAGAATCTTCTTCATCTGCATCTATATCGTCACTATCCATATCTTCTTCATCGAAGTCAAGATTTTCTTCATCCAATGGCATATCTTCGTCTTCGACATCCACGGTTTCGCTATTCACGATAGCGATGATTTCTTGTACCTTTTCTTGAGAAAGATTCATTTTTTTGATGGTTTCTAACAATTCTTGTTGATCAATATCTTCCTTGCTTCGTTTCGCATCAATCAAATAATCTTTTAAATCTTCTACATCTGAAAAATATAAATCCATAATTATCCCCCATTTTCTATTAAACAATGTTGAATACTTTTTAATTCCTAAAATATATCATCTTGCCTATTTATGCACTATGTATTATAACACAAATCTTGTCGTTTCCCAAATGTATTATTTTCGATATTCCTTTAATATCTTCTCAATCAAGGAAGTGCGTCCAAAAGGTGTGATCAAGTAGAAGCCATCGACATAGTCTTCCATTTCTTTCATAATGTGCACAGAAATTTCTGTGGCAAGCACTTCACTTTCTTCTTTGGTCTTCTTATCGTATAAATCAATGATTTTCTTATCCACTTCGATTCCATTGATTTCACTGTTCATAAACAAGGCATTTCGTTTGGAAACAACCGGAATGATTCCCCCTAAAAGGATACAGTTTAATTCCTGTTTTGCGCGTTTTAGATTTTCAAAAGCCTGTGGTGTTAATACCGGCTGAGTCAAAAATCCTACCATTCCATTGGCTAGTTTTTCTTTTGCCAGTTTGATCTGCACATCAAAATTGTGGGCATTCACATTTAGAGCCCCAAACAGATGGAAATGTCCCACCATCGACTGTTTGGATAGCGAAGTAATATAGGCCGCTAACTTTCTTGAATTAAATTGGAATACGGTTTTTACTTCATTTCGATCAGCACTTGGTACGGGATCGCCAGTGATCAATAATACATTACGAAGACCTTCGGCATAAATGCCTAATAACAGGGCACGGGTCGCATTGATATTGCGGTCTCGACAGGTCATATGCGGAAGTGCTTCTAAAGACAGCTCCCTTTTGATCTTACAGGCCAGTAAGGAAGAGTCCATACGAACACGGCCTACCGGACAATCGGCAATGGTAAGAATATCTACCCCGGCTCCTTTTAATTGCCAGGCACCAGCCATAAATTTATTCAAGGAAGCATGATCGGGTGGATCCAGTTCCACGGCAATGACCTTCTCTTTTCTTTGCAGCTTGTTCCAGAACGGAGATTCTACCGCATCGATAATATCTTTTTTTTCTTTCTTCAAATTCAAAGTTTCAGATTGGATATTCTCTTGAAGACAGCTCATCACTTCTTTCATATGGGCTGGTGTGGTCCCGCAACATCCTCCTAAGATGGATGCATACGAAGAAAGTTCTCGCATTTGATCGGCATAATAAGAAGGATCCCCATCATAGTAGGTACGATTTCCTAAAACGACCGGATATCCAGCATTCGGCATTAAGGAAAGTGTCATACCAGAGACATCCGCATTTTGAATCAGCTTGCGCATATGGTAGGCTCCACAGGCACAGTTTAATCCGACACAATCTATATCACGGATTGTTCTTAAGGAATCCAGGAT
>JAGHTX010000085.1 GCA_018065105.1 Bacillota bacterium | reverse complement strand
CTATATAATATTTGACGGGAGAGATATTATGAGAATGACACAACCATTAGAAGCGTATATCGATGATTACGACATTCTAACTGTATATATGGCTAAAAACTTTTTTAGTGGAGAAAGCAACAAATTCTATTTAAAAGATTCAAAGGGCGTTATTTCTCCATTATCATTAATCGAAAAGAGTGCTTCGGCAACGGAAATTTATACAAAATATAGATTAAGACTGAAAGAAGAGTTCCGTGTCGGGGAAGAATATACATTATTTGAAGAACACTGTCGTACTACCATTGTTCAATATGGACATATTGTAAAGACAGATCGTTTTTATGAAACGTATACAGACACGATCAGTGACTTGGGATGTTACTATTTACCAGAACGTACACGTTTCCGTTTATGGACACCTGTAGCATCGGATGTAAGTGTTGTTTTACACGATGCTGATGGAAAAGATAGTTTCTATCCTATGAAACGCAAAAAACAGGGAGTTTTTGAAATCACAATTCCAGGTGATTTTCTAGGATACAAATATCAATATCTTATTAAAAGAAATGGGGAAATCAAATCGATTAGCGACCCATTTAGTCCATTCAGTGGTCCTAATGGAAAATATTCTGTTGTCGACAGTATGGATTTGATTAAAAAACCTAAGAAATCTGAACTGCCTGCCATGAAGAGCTATTGCGATGCGATCATTTATGAAGCAAATATTCGCGATATGACAAGTATGCCAAATATTGGTGTAAAACATCCTAAAACCTTTAAAGGATTTGTGGAAGAAAATGAAACCACTATTGCCAAACAAACCGGTTTCTCGTATTTAAAATCATTAGGAGTTACGCACGTACAATTGATGCCAGTCTTCGACTTTGGAAGCGTAGATGAAGAAAACCCGGATATTTATTATAACTGGGGATATGATCCTATGCAGTATCGTGCTTTAGAAGGAAGCTATTGTACAAATGTATATGACCACCGTTGTCGTATTGAAGAATTTGTTGAATTGGTAGAAAAACTTCACGAAGCTGGTATTCGTGTTAACTTGGATTTAGTATTTAACCACGTTTATGTGAAAGAAAAGAACGATTTAGATCAGCTAGCGCCAAACTACTTCTTCTTGATCAATGAACAAGGAAGTTTATCGAATGGATCGTGGTGTGGAAATGACATCGATACACGTGCACCTGTCTGCCGAGAATATTTCTTAAGAACATGTCGAAAGATCATTGAATGGTTTGATGTGGATGGATTCCGTTTTGACTTAATGGGAATCATTGATATCGATACGATGAATAAGATTCGTACCATGGCTCAAGAAATAAAGCCGGATTTCATGATTTATGGAGAAGGATGGAATATGCCTAGCTTTGTACCAGAACATTTAAGAGCTTCGCAAAACAATCAGGCTCTTATGGATCGTATTGGGCACTTTTCGGATAGTTTTAGAGATGCGATTCGTGGATCAAATGGGGATTTACCAGACAAGGGATATGCCGCTGGTAACTACAATAAATTACGAGATATGAGTAAAGTCCTTTCCGCAGAATTGAATCGTTACTCTTCTCCAGAAAAAGTAATTAACTATGTTGAATGTCACGACAACCATACTCTATGGGATAAGAACCATGTTGCTTGTATGGGAGAAGGTCATGAGATTCGCATGAAACGTCAGGCACTTGCCAATGCCATTGTACTACTAGCACAAGGGGTTCCATTTATTCATTGCGGTCAGGAATTTGGCCGTACGAAACAAAATTTAGGAAACACTTATAACTTGTCCGATATGTACAATATGGTTAACTACAATCGCAAAGATGAAATGTTGTATTTAGTGGAAGAAATGAAGAAGTTGATTGAAATTCGTAAAACTCGTTCTTGTTTCCGCTTGTCAACATTAGAAGAAATCACAAAACAAGTCACAGTGACAGAAATGGATGATAAAGTTTGTGTGTATACATGTGAAGATGAACATAGTAAATGTATGTCTTTCTTCAATCCGAGCCCAATTGAATACACTTACAATTTTACAACAGAATATGTGGTGATTTTTGATAATGGAAATAAAAACAATGGATATGTTTATCAAGTTAAAATTGCCCCTTATAGTACTGTTGTTGTAGAACAAAAAAAGTAAGAATTTTACCTCAAATTGTCATTGACATAAAAGGCGAAAACACCTAGAATAGTAGTCACACTTAAAAGTGAAAAGGGAGGATTATATGGCAAAGTTTTTTGAAGAACCATCTAGAACATTTAGTGAATATTTATTAATTCCTGGATATACAGGACCTGATTGTACACCTGATAAAGTAAGTTTAAGAACTCCTTTAGTTAAGTTTAAAAAGGGCGAAGAGCCAGCTCTTTCATTAAATATCCCTATGGTATCTGCAGTAATGCAAGCTGTAAGTGGAACAGAAATGGCTTGTGCATTAGCACGTGAAGGTGGAGTAAGTTTCATCTTTGGATCTCAATCTATTGAGTCACAAGCTGCAATGATTCGTAAAGTTAAAGCTACAAAAGCTGGATTTGTTGGAAGCGATTCAAACATCTCTCCAGAAGATACTTTAGCTGACGTTATCGCATTAAAGAACAAAACAGGACACTCAACAATGGCTGTTACTGAAAATGGTAAAGCAGATGGAAAATTAGTAGGTATCGTGACTAGCCGTGACTATCGTGTATCACGTATGGACAAAGCGACTAAAGTTTCTGAATTTATGACACCATTTGAAGACTTAATTGTTGGAGATGAAAATATCACATTATCTCAAGCTAACGATATTATTTGGGACAACAAATTAAACCAATTACCTATCGTAGATAAGAACCAACGTTTAGTATCATTCGTTTTCCGTAAAGACTACGAAGATCACAAATCATGTCCGTTAGAATTATTAGACGATAAGAAACGTTATATTGTTGGTGCTGGTATCAACTCTCGTGACTATGCACAACGTATTCCTGCATTATTAGAAGCTGGAGCTGACGTATTCTGTATTGACTCTTCAGAAGGTTTCTCTTATTGGCAAGCAGAAACAATTCGCTGGGTACGTGAACACTATGGAGACACAGTAAAAATCGGTGCTGGTAACGTAGTTGATGAAGAAGGATTCCGTTTCTTAGCAGAAGCTGGAGCGGACTTCGTTAAAATCGGTATCGGTGGTGGTTCCATCTGTATCACTCGTGAACAAAAAGGTATTGGACGTGGACAAGCAACCGCAACAATCGATGTAGCTCGTGCTCGTGATAAATATTTTGAAGAAACTGGAATCTATGTTCCAATTTGTTCCGATGGAGGTATCGTACACGATTACCACATGACTTTAGCTTTAGCCTTTGGTGCTGACTTCGTTATGTTAGGACGTTATTTTGCTCGTTTCAAAGAAGCTCCAAACAAAGTTGTAACAGTAAACGGAACTTATATGAAAGAATACTGGGGTGAAGGATCTGCACGTGCTCGTAACTGGCAACGTTATGATGTAGGTGGAGAAGCTAAGATGTCTTTCGTTGAAGGTGTTGACTCTTATGTACCATATGCAGGACGAATGAAAGATACATTAGACTTAACATTATCTAAGATTACGCACACAATGTGTAACTGTGGATGCTTAACAATCCCTGAACTTCAAAGAGATGCAAAAGTTACATTAGTATCTTCGACTTCTATCGTAGAAGGTGGAGCTCACGACGTAGTTGTACGTGACGAAAACTTTGATTCTCGCGCGAAATAATTAGATTAATTGGATGAAGGAAACTTCATCCTTTTTTTTGTTGACTGTTGCATAGTTGAAACTTCAACTATATTTTGTTAGACTTGAGATATGCATGAAAACGACTTATTAATGGATATTAGTATTTTATATAGAAGTACACAGAAATTTTACGATGCCCAATTGAAGGAGTATCATCTTTCCTATGCCCAATTGCCTGTTTTAATCATGATCTATGAAAACGAAGGGATTCCTCTGAATGAAATCGTGGTACGAGGAGATTATGATAAAGGAACCATTTCAAAAACGGTAAAGAATCTAGAAGCACTGAATTATATTCGCGTGGATTCTTCTTTACGGGATAAGCGGGCAAAGGCTTTATTTACAACGGAAAAGACCAAACAAATCATGTCGCAGATCTATTCGATTCGTCGACGTTGGTGGAAACATTTGACCTCACATATGGACAATGAAAGCTTTCAAACCTTTGTGGAAAATACACATGATATGGCAGAAGTATCGAAAAAGATATCTTCTCGTATAGAAAATGGAGCTTATTATATGGAATGGAAAAAAATGAGCCTTTCTGCCTATGAAGGAAAGATTTCTTCGATCCTTTATACCGGAGGATGCAATTTCCGCTGTCCTATGTGTACAAAGAAGAAATATGTCTTCTTAAAAGATGAGATTGATGAATTAAAAAATGAAGAAATTCGAGAATTCTTCAGGAACAAACAAAATATGATTGATGCGATATGTATCGAAGGGGGAGAACCTTTTATGCATATCCATTTCTTGTCGTCCTTACGGGAGATGAAGAAATTAAATTATAAGATTAAGATTCATACAAATGGATCGTATTATGAACAATTAAAAACGGCCATTGATCAGGGACTGGTTGATATGATTTCTATGAGTATTCATAATTCCATTAAGGAATACGATACAAGTATTGGTATGAAAGGGTACAACATCGATAATATTAAGAAAAGTGTTGCGTATTTATTGGAAGGACACATTCCTTATGAGTTCGAAATTGTCTTGGTGAAGGAATATCATACCATTCAAAATGTAGAACAGATGGCAAACTGGTTAAGAGGGGCAAGACGTATTGTCCTTAGTAACTACAATGAGAACGAGGATTCTATTGCGAAAAATTTACATCCAGTCAGTGAGGATGATTTCCGCATTATGAAGAATATTTTTTCGGCCCAGGTGGAGGAGGTAAAAGTATGTTACAAGTAGTAAAACGTAATGGCGAAATCGTAAAGTTTAATATTAAGAAAATTCAAAATGCGATTTCCAAAGCTTTTCTTTCTCAAAACATTGAGGTAGATAACGATGTACTCCAATTACTGGCATTAAGAGTAACTTCTCGATTTGATAAAGAGGGGATTATTGATGTCGAAAAAATCCAGGACTGTGTGGAAGCCACTTTAGCTACTTCTGGATATTTTGAGGTTGCCAAGGCATATATCCTTTATCGTCATCAACATGCCAATGTACGACAAATTGAAGAAGCAACCCAGGACTATCGAAATATTGTTGATCAATATTTAGAGAGCAGTGATGAGGCCAGAGGAAATCTAGAAACATTTTCCGTAGGAGGGTTTATCCTTTCTAATTCTTCTTCTATCACTAGAAACTACTGGTTAAATTCGGTATATGATCAACAGATCAAACAGGCACATGAACGAGGCGATTTTTATATTCATGACCTTCATATGTTGACTGGGGATAGTGCTGGCTGGAGTATTGAAACCTTGATCAAAGAAGGGCTTCGCGGGGTGGATCAGCGTATTCAGACCCGTCCTCCTAAACACTTGTTTACGCTTACCAATATGATTGTGAACTTTTTAGGTATTATGCAAAACGAATGGGCGGGGGCACAATCGATTTCCAGTTTAGATACTTATTTAGCGCCATTTATCAAAGTGGAAAATCTTTCTTATAATCAAGTAATCAACGCAATAGAGAGTTTGATCTATGGATTAAATATTCCTTCTCGATGGGGAACTTGTCAGCCTTTTACTTCGATTGCTCTGGATTGGAATTGCCCCAAATCTATGAAAAATAAAAAGGCGATTATTGCCGGGAAGGAACAGGATTTCACTTATGGGGATTGTGAAAAAGAGATGAAGACAATCCAAAAAGCAATATTGGAAATCATGAATAAAGGCGATGAGAGTCAAACTGGATTCCCGTATCCAATTTTCTCGATTAATGTGGATAAGAACTTTGACTGGTCCGATTCTGAATTGAATGCGCTGTTATTTGGATATTCTGTTAAATATGGATCTCCTTATTTCGTGAAGAACATGGAAACCAAGAAAAAGCCTTCCTCTTTTACGAAATTAACCAACAAGAGAAGTGGATATTATGGCTATGGAGAAAACACTGGAAGTTTGGGTTGTGTAACCATTAATCTTCCTCGTTTAGGTTACACTTGTAAGAGTGTGAATCTTTTCTATAAAAAATTGGATGAAATATTAGATTTAAGTGCACGATGCTTAGAAACCAAAAGAGAAGTATTATCCAAGTTTCTACAAAGTGGATTGTATCCTTATACAAAACACTATATAGATACATTTGATTCTTATTTTACTACGATTGGATTGATGGGATTTGAGGAATTATGTCGCAATGCCAAATGGATTGGTTGCGACTTGCAGCAGAAGAAGGCTGTGGATTTTACTAAAGAGGTTCTAGCTCATATTCAAATCAAATGTATTGGATATCAGAAGCAATATAAGCATTACTTTAATATTGAGGCAACACCAGGGGAAAAAGCAGGACGCTATTTTGTTCAAAAGGATAAAGAATTATTCAAGAATGTGCAGATTGAACAGGCGTATTATACGAATTCAAGTCTTTCACCGGCTTCTTTAGAAAGAGATATTTTTAAGGAATTGGAAACACAAAGTATTCTGCAAGAATATTATTCCGGTTCTACGCGCTTTGATGTTTCTTTAGAAAAAGGAATAGAAAGCTGGAAAGATTGTCGTAATTTAGTTCGTATGATTGCCAATAACTACAATCTACCTACCTTTACGATCAGTAATTATTATTCCATTTGTGATGTGCATGGCTATTTTAATGGATTGATAAAAAAATGTCCTGTTTGCCAAAGAGAAAATACTGTGTTCTCTCGTGTATATGGTTATTATCAACCAACCGATAAAGAGATAAAGCGGGTTTCATTTAAGATAAATTAGGAATAAAAAAGTGTATAATATATAAACAAAGTTGAGGGAAAATATTATGAAGGTATATAAAGGAATTAGTGAATTAGTTGGAAATACACCACTAGTGGAAGTTGTGAATTATGAAAAAATGCATCATTTAGAAGCAAAGATCTTAGTTAAACTGGAATATTTAAATCCAGCTGGTTCTGCAAAGGATCGTGTAGCTTATTATATGATTGAAGATGCGAAGGCTAGAGGTATTTTGAAAGAAGGATCTACCATTATTGAACCTACAAGTGGTAATACTGGAATTGGTTTAGCCGCAATGGCAGCCTGTCAGGGTTACAAAGCTATTTTGACAATGCCGGATACAATGAGCTTGGAACGTCGAACATTATTAAAAGCTTTTGGTGCTGAAATTGTTCTGACACCTGGAGATAAGGGTATGAGCGGAGCTATTGAAAAAGCAGAAGAATTGGCAAAAGAATTGCCAAATAGTTTTATCGCTGGACAGTTCACAAATCCAATCAATCCACAAGCACATTATGAAACTACAGGACCAGAAATTTGGAAAGACACAGAAGGTAGCGTAGATATTTTTGTTGCGGGTGTTGGTACTGGAGGAACAATTACAGGAATTGGTAAGTATTTAAAAGAACAAAATCCAGACATCCAAGTGGTGGCAATGGAGCCTGCTAGTTCTCCAGTATTATCGAAAGGACATGGAGGCGCTCATAAGATCCAAGGTATTGGAGCTGGTTTTGTACCAGAAATTTTAGATACAAAAATTTATGATGAGGTTTTCCCAGTTGAAGCAGAAGATGCGTTCGAAACGGGAAGAACGATTGCCAAGACCGATGGAATTTTAGTAGGAATTTCATCAGGAGCTGCTTTATACGCAGCTACAGAAGTTGCGAAACGACCAGAGAATAAAGGGAAGACTATCGTAGTCTTATTACCGGATACTGGTGATCGTTATTTATCAACAGAATTGTTTCAATAGACAGGTAGATGAAAATCTACTTGTTTTTTTGATTTTTTTCTTTCAAAACCTTGCATTTTATATAAATAAGTAGTATTATATTAAGGCATCCGGGTGTGGCGAAATTGGCAGACGCACCAGACTTAGGATCTGGCGGTATTCCCGTGGGGGTTCGAGTCCCTTCACCCGGACCATTATAAGATCAAGGCCTAGAAATAGGTCTTTTTTTTGTATCATATATGATGAAATCGATTCAAAAATGGATCGATTTTTTATAGATTCTTCAATGTTTTATCGGAATAAATATTTTTGCTTGAAATTAACCTAAAATAGGTTAATATATATATGTACAAACAGGATAAATAAGAAGGTTGGAGGATGGATTATGGCTTATACAAAATTTGGAGAATTTGTACGAATATTAAGAATAAAAAACCACGAAGTAATGGGGGATATGGCGAAAGTACTTGGAACATCCCTTCCTTTTCTTTCAGCAGTAGAAAATGGGAAAAAAAATGTGCCAAAAGAATGGATTCCAAAATTAGTCACTCATTACAGATTAACACTAGAAGAAGAAATTGAGTTAGATCAATCAATTGAAGATTCTAAGACGCAGATGAAGTTAAACTTGGTTAATTCAAGTAACAATCAAAGACTAGCAGCTCTTCAATTTGCTAGATCCTTCGATGGAATGGATGATGAAACAGCAATTAAGATTATTAAGCTTTTAGAGAAAGGAGAAGTTCATTAATGGATTATAAGACAAAACCCGTCAGTAGAATTACATTAAGGAAATATGCTTCAATATTTCGAATGATATTTGGAGTAAATGAATCTGGACAATTTCCAGTATTAGAGGCTTTAGATAAAGTGGCAGATATTTTCCCAGGTTGCAGTTATTTAATAGTTGCTGATGAATGTTTACCAAAAACAATTCCGGCTAGATGTGTACCTATAGGCGATGGAAATTTTTTAATAGAAATAAAAGAATCTGTTTATGTTGGCGCTTATGAAAAAAATATAGGTGCATATCTAGGTTTTATTTGCCATGAGATTTGTCATATATTTCTGTTTAAAATAGGATACGCACCAATATTCGACAGATCATTTCAGAATAATGAACTTCCGGCTTATGAAAGTGTAGAATGGCAGGCAAAAGCTTTGTGCGGTGAAGTAATGATGCCATATGAAGAGACTAAAAGTATGTGTGTGGAACAAATAATTTCTGAATATTCTGTATCTAAAGGTTTTGCTATTAGTAGAAAAAAATATTAAAAAGGGGGTGGTTTATATGATTGTGATTAATAGCACAGTTAGTGCGGAAAAAAACACTTTAAAAACTGGTGGCACAGTAAGT
>JAGHTX010000228.1 GCA_018065105.1 Bacillota bacterium | reverse complement strand
TCTTACTTCTTTTAACAGGATGTTCCATTTTACCTTTTCCTTTAAAAGAAATAGAAGAACAACCAGAAACACCTATTACACCTACAATAGCGAATCAGGATTACCATTTTAACTATTATTATTCTTTACTGGATAACGAAGGGAAAAGTATTTATAACGCATTGTATGAGAGCATTGCGAATTTTGAGGATACAATTAAAGTTCCTGGTTCAGATTATGAAACATTCCTACAGGCACAAATGGCATTCAATTATGATCATCCCGAATACTATTGGGTTACCGACATTGAATATATTACTTCTTTTGATAAAGTCACAAAGGTAACCTATACACAACCATTCAGCCAAGAAGAGTACGAAGAATGTTCTGCGATTGCTTCTGATATCTTAGCTGGTATTGATGCCTATTCAAGTACCTATGATAAACTTCTCTATATTTATGAATACATCATTAATACAACCGATTATGATGTTAATTCAAAATATAATCAGGATATACGTTCTGTATTAATGAATCAAGCGAGTGTTTGTGCTGGCTATTCTCGTACTTTCCAATATCTATGCGATAAATTGGAAATTCCTTGTATCTATGTAACAGGGACAGGGAAAGAAGGCGAAGGTCACTCTTGGAATGAAGTTTGCATCGATGATTCCTGGTATTGGGTCGATGTTACCTGGGGAGATCCTGTTTATGATAGAGAAAAATATTTAGGAAACGTGATTAACTACAATTACTTCTGTGTAAATGATTCAAATTTTCTAGATTCTCATACAATTAATACAGGATTTGATTTATCCAATTATTCATGTAAAGACATTTATGAATATCCAGAATGTTACGACAACTCCTATAATTACTATGTTTTAGAAGGATGTTATTTTGAATACTATGACCGTGCTGAAATAGATGCTTATATTGGATATTTAATTGAAAATGGATATATTCGAAACATAGAGCTAAAGTTCTCCAATGAAGAAGCTTATAATGAAGCGTATGATGACTTGTTTGATAAAGGAAGTCGAGATGGATATATCTTTGACATTATCCGTAATCATACCGGTAATATCCATACTATGCGCTACGAGCTGCGTTACAGTGATAGTATGTATTATATTTGTACCGATATCTATATAACGTAAGAAAAGTCACTCTCGTGACTTTTTTATACAATACGATTTCTTCTTTTTCCTTCCAGATAAGCATCTAGATTCAAAAGTAGCTCATCGATCAATCGTGTTCGTGCTTCTTTTGAACCCCATGCCATATGAGGTGTTAAAATCAATCTATTGGGATTTTTAATTTTTAGTAAAGGACTATCTAGAGGCAAAGGTTCTTTTTCCATAACATCCAATCCAGCCCCGGCTATGTATCCTTCATCTAAAGCTTCTACCAAATCGCTTTCATTCACAAAAGGTCCTCTTGCCACATTGATCAATATTGCACTTGGTTTCATTTTCTTTAGCGTTTCTTTATTAATCAAGTGAACATCTTTATCCGTAAGCGCTGCATGAAGTGATAAAACATCACTTTCTTTCAATAACGTATCTAGATCCACTTTCTCGTATTCTGTATTCGTATTTTTCCCCGATGTTGAATAGTATATAACTTTGCATCCAAACGCATTCGCAATTTTTGCGACTTCTTTTCCGATAGTACCTAATCCAATTATTCCCCATGTTTTTTCAGATAATTCACTAAAGTATGGTGTAAAAATAGAGAACACACCACTGTTTGAATAAAAATGATTCTTTACCATCGTGTCGTATTCTTGTAGATGTTCCAATAAGGAAAGAGCAAGTGCAAAAGTATGTTGCGCTACGCTTTGGGTTGAATATCCCGCTACATTACATACCGCTATTCCTTTTTTCTTACAGTATTCTACGTCTATATTATTGTATCCTGTTCCCGTTTGTAGAATTAATTTTACGCTTGAAGAAAGAGTTGTTTGATTCATAGGAAATTTATTGGATAATACGACATCTACATTTTCTAATCGATCCAATATAGGCTCATCGGTTCTTAACGAATATACATCAACTTGACCATATTTAGAAAAGGCTTCAAAAGATACATCTTCTCCATACGTTTGTCTTTCTAGAATTGCGATTCTCATAGGAATTGCCCGAATTCTACTTTTTCTTTATTTGGTCCTTCAATTGTAAAATATTTTACGCCATTTGACCAAAATGGTAAGTAATTGATTTGGTCGTTTAAATTATTCATTCCTAAATCACAAATACGTTTGAACGTCTCTTCAATATCTGTCACATCAATAGCTACGTGTTCAATAGCTCCATATGCCCCTACTGCATCTTCGCTTTCGTATACTTCGATAACTAAGTTTTTTAATTTCATAAAGTTAACGTGATCGTTGCTGTTTGGAACGATGTTTGAGTGTGCTACTTCAAAACCAATGGCTTCATAAAAAGCGACGGAAGCGGCCATGTCTTTGGTTGGAACTCCAATGTGTTGAATTCCAGTTGCTAAATCTTTAATTGTCATATAAGTTTCCTCTCTGTCTTTGTTTAATCATACCACTTTTGTGATATACTAAGAAAGTATTATCAAACAGAGGAAGGAAATGAATTTATGAACGTTGTATGTTTAGACATGGAAGGTGTTTTAGTTCCTGAAATTTGGATTGCGTTTTCAGAAGCAACAGGAATTCCAGAACTAAAAAGAACAACTAGAGATGAACCTGATTACGATAAATTAATGCAATATCGTATCAACATTTTAAAAGAACACGGATTGGGATTAAAAGAAATTCAAGATGTAATCGCAACTATTGACCCAATGCCAGGAGCCAAAGAATTCTTAGATGAATTAAGAGCTTGTACTCAAGTTATCATCTTAAGTGATACTTTTGAACAATTCGCAGCACCTTTAATGAAGAAATTAGGATGGCCTACTATTTTCTGTAACACATTAACAGTAGACGAAAACGGAATGATTACAGGACATGTAATGCGTTGTGAAAAATCAAAATACACAACTGTTAAAGCTTTACAATCTATGGGATTTGAAACAATTGCGAGTGGAGATAGCTTCAACGACCTAGGAATGATCCAAGCTAGTAAAGCTGGTTTCTTATTCAAAAGTACAGAACAAATCAAAAAAGATTATCCTCAATATCCTGCATTCGAAGAATATGATGATTTACTAGCAGCTATTAAAGCGGCTCTATAACAACATGAAAAAAGAAGCCTATCACAATGGGATAGACTTCTTTTTATTATTTTCCACTAAGAATATCGTCTAATTCTTTACGCATTCTGTCGACTGGTGCTTTTTTTCCTGTCCACAATTCAATTTGAATAGCGCCTTGATATAAAGACATATCCAATCCATTTAGAATCTTACATCCTTTTTCTTCAGCATCTAATAAGAATTGTGTTTTGGCTGGATTGTAACAAGCATCAAAACAGAATTGAGAAGCATTTAATAAGGCTGGATCAACTGGGGATTTTCCGACGCTTTTTCCCATACCAACACCACTGGCATTGATAACTCCTTCACATTCCGTTACTTTTTCACAAGTACTTACCGCTTCGCAATTTTCAAAAGCATCCGCTAAAGAGTTCGCAAAATCCATATACATATCGGTTACGTATACTTTCTTTGCCCCTCTTTCTAATAAAATAGCTACAATAGCTCTGGCTACTCCACCAGCTCCAATACAGAAAAATGTTTTTCCTTGTACATCAATATGTGGTTCAATGGATTGATAAAAACCTAACGCATCGGTATTGTATCCGATTAATTTCCCTTCTTTCTTTACTACAGTGTTGCTTGAACCAATTTTTGCACAAAGCGGGTCTAATTCATCTAAATACTCTAATACTTTAATTTTGTTTGGTTTGGTAACCGCACATCCAATAAAATCGTCACCTTTCACACGTTCAATGTTCCCTGGTAATTGTTCATTGTCACATTCTGTGTAAGAATATTCCAAATCTTCATTCATTTCTTTGTAGGCAGCATTTTGCATACGAGCGGCAAACGATTGGGATAATGGTGTCCCTAATAATGTTATTTTTTTCATATACCCATTATAACCATTCTTAACAGCACTTTCATTTACACGTGTAATAATATCTCCCTAGTTAGCTATTTTAGAAAACTTAATCCAAATATTTGATTCATTCAAATCATAGAAGCGCTATATTATTGAATCCATTTCTATTTTCGACTATAGTTATTTCATGGAAAATTTATTATTTAGTTTAAACGCAACCGTTCCTATTTTTGCGATGATTGTCTTAGGAATGGCTTTTAAAAGTCTTGGCTGGATTGATGATGCCTTTGCTTCTAAAGCCAACAAATTTGTTTTCTTAGTTCCTCTTCCCGTCTTGGTATTTGAGGATCTGGCAACCTTAAACTTTCAGGAAGCGTGGAACGGTAAATTTGTATTGTTTTGTTTCTTAGTAACTCTAGCAAGCATTACAATTTCTTTCTTGATTTCTCTGGCTTTTAAAAAGAATCAAGCCGAATTTATTCAAGCAAGTTATCGTAGTAGTGCAGCGCTTCTAGGAATGGCTTTAATCCAAAACATATATGGAAATAGTGCCATGGGCCCTTTAATGATTATCGGTTCCGTTCCTTTGTACAACATAATGGCTGTTGTTGTATTGTCTGTTTTTGGGGAAGAAAAAAGAAAGCTTACCAAACAAGTTGTGTTTAAGACCTTAAAAGGAATTATCACCAATCCTATTCTTATTGGTATTGCGATCGGTCTTCTTTGGTCTTTACTTCAACTTCCAATGCCAACAATGTTAGATAAAACGGTAAATAACTTAGGAAAGATTGCTTCTCCTCTTGGATTAATGGCTATGGGTGCACAATTTGACTACAAAGAGGCCTTAAAAGAAGTTAAAGGAGCACTTGTTTGCTCGTTTATGAAGCTATTAGGCTGGTGCGCTCTATTCTTACCGATTGCTGTCCAACTAGGTTTTAGAAAAGAGCAGTTAATTGCCATCCTGATTATGTTAGGTTCGGCTACAACGATTTCTGCTTATGTCATGGCAAAAAATATGGGTCATAAAGGGGTTCTCACAAGCGCTACGGTTATGATCACTACTTTGTGTTCTGCTTTCTCTATTACTTTTTGGATCTATATTTTAAAATCTTTTGGTCTATTATAAAAGAAAAGGAATATATTCCTACAATGGAAATATATTCCTTTTTTATTTTTATCCTACTTTCCATGCGATTGGCGGCAATTCATTATTGATGTAATTATATACCATTTCGTTAATTTCACCCATAATTGGAACAGCTCGGTCATTTAATGTCGTAAATACACATAAGACATAAGGTCTACCATCTAGACACAATCCACAAGAATTAATATGTTCATTATAGAATCCAACCTTTTGTACCATATCAACGCGAAGCTTACTGTTTAAGAAATCATCTGGTGCGGCAATCGTTAAATAATGGATTAATGTTTCATACTTTTCTTGATTGTTGTAGATGTGCTTCATTACATCTGCCATATATTCCGCATTCAAATAGTTTTCTTTTGAGAAGAATTCTTCGGCTTGTTCCTTATCGCTATATTTAGCTGCATCTTTCTTGAACTTATCCCATCCACCATAGCTTTCGTATAAAATGTGACCACCTACATTATCCGAATACTTTAATGTATACGCTAATACATTTTCTAGAGATATATAATCTCCTTCTTTCCATTTAAATTGCATTCTTCCTTCTGTTTCGGAAATATTATCGCCCCAATATAACTTATCATCTAAGGACGCATCCCCTCGATCAAGCTTGTCATACCACAACAAGCTTAATGGAAGCTTATAACAACTTCCTGCCAACATATTTATGTCCGCATTTTTACCAATTTCTTTTCCTGAAGGAATATCAATAATTTTATACGTTAACTGATTTGTCTTTACTTTTTCACTTTTTAAATACGCATCAATTTGTTCTTCCAATTCGTCCAACGAAGTCATTTCAATTTCTTTTTGACGAGTGGCTTCTGTTCCTTGTGAAGCTTTTTGTTTCGCATCTTCTTGAGCAATCATAGTAGCTGCAATCCTTTTTGCGACTGCATGGGATGCGGTTGCAACCTTTTGCCCGTCTCCTAAAATAATAGAGCTTACACTTGCACGATTTCTTCCAAATATTAAATTCGCTCCAAAAGATATAAGTTTATAAGAACCAAATATAGCTACAACAGCCACAGCTACAACTGTTGTTATTCTTGTGATTTGTTGTATTAATCTTTTCCCTTTTTTTGTTAATTTAAATTTTAGTTTTACCATAAATATCTTCGTTTCTATTACAATCCCCTTAAAGATAAAAAAATTATATCACACTAAAATATAATTTCTAGACTATTCTGGGATATACACACTTAGACTTTCTTTCTTGCAGACAAAGCAACCATATCCTTGTTCTATATAGATTCTTTTTCGAGGATGAAAGATATCATAGAAGGCTCTTCCATTGTATTTATCTCCCACATACATATATTTTTTCCCATCTAGTCGTAAGGAAAATAAAACCGCAAGTCCTCCTTCTCGACTCCATCCCATTTGATAGTCTTCTTCAAAATAATCGTTTTGCCATCCGTACGCAAATTGTTTTCTCACGCGCAATAAATCTTCTATCTGTTTTTTTAATCCTTTGCTTCCTCTATGAAGGCCATAATAATCCCCATAGAAAATACACGGATATCCTTGTTCACGAAGTAAAATACACGCATAGGCCATCGGCTTAAACCATCGATAGACCCAGGATGACAAACCTTTTCCCGATTGAGTATCGTGGTTATCTACGAAAGTTACTGCTTGTATTGGATATTTTTGGACAAGGGTTCCTAGCTGCTAGTGTTTAATATGGTTAAATAAAAGTAATAATTCCATATATTTCTACATACATATTATAAAATGTGGTATAATATCTACAGGAATTATTTCCTGGATTGGAGTATTTGTTTATGTATAAG
>JAGHTX010000116.1 GCA_018065105.1 Bacillota bacterium | reverse complement strand
ATTCCCTCGATTGTTATATGCTACTGCATAATTAGCATCTAGCTCTATTGCCTTGGTATAATCTTGAATTGCTTCTTCATGCCTTTTCAAATCTGCATAACTAACTCCTCGATTGTTATATGCTGATGCATAATTAGCATCTAGCTCTATTGCCTTGGTATAATCTTGGATTGCTTCTTCATACCTTTTCAAGTCTGCATATCTATTCCCTCGATTGTTATATGCTGCTACATTGTCATTTTCAAGTCTTATTACTTCTGAATAATACTTAATGGCATCTTCAGGATTTGTAGCTCGATAAGCTTTGCTGAAATAATCGGAAGCTGTAAGTTTTCCTTCTTTTTCTCGTTTGTTTTCTTCTTCTATCCCAATAAGAGTTATTTCTTTACGGATATCATCATCCTGAATACTTTTTCCTATTTCTTTATATTGCTCATAGTACTTACTCTTTTTCTTACTAAACATTTTATCTAAGGATTCTATTGTTGCATTAAGTGTAATATCATCTTTAAATATCTTTGCTCCCATAGAAAACATTAAAGTGTCAAATCCTTTGGTCTTTACAATTCTTCCATTATAACGATTTACTACTTTTTGAATTCTTTCATCTGGAAGCTTATCGCCATAGCAACACCAAAACATACCAACTTTATCATCTTCATCCATTTCACTTTCTTCTAAAAAGCTCATTAAACTGTAATCAGCTCCAGAATAACCAATTACCACAGGTATATATGATGAAAAAATAACATTTAGTGTTTTCTTCCACTCCTCGCTTAAAGAAGATGTTTGATCGGGTGTATTTTTAGGTGCGAAAAATAACCCATTATGTACTTTCGCAATAATTGGTCTAGTAGTATTTGTGTTCTTCGCAAATCTAGCTAATGAATCATGAACGCATACTATAGGTTTTTGATCTGTAAAAAGGAATAAAGAGTCTTCTACCAATGAATCGAAATTAGTAGTAATTACAATATTGCTCTTCAACTCTTTTTTTGTTAATAACAGTGATAAAATTCGATAACCTAAACTTGGATCAGCATTCTCCATTTCTTTTTGCAAGTAAGAATAACCCAATTGTTGATTATTACGAAATCTCAGTTTATATAGATCGAAATAATATTCTCCTGATAACTTTGCTCCCTCTTCTAAATTTTTCCATGCATCTTCTATAACGCTGAAATCATGTTCTATTTCGCCTTCTTGTTTAAGCGACGAAGCATAATTTCTAATAGAATCTGGATCATTCATTAAATGTTCCATCCATTCATTTTCTAATTCAGAACCTGATCGAATACCACTTGAAACAGAAGCACCTGAACCTATAATGAAACAGAATTTTTGATCTGCCTCTACTAATTCCCTATATTCATTGATAAATTCTTGTGTTGTTATGTGATTGCTCTTTTTAAATAATTCTGCCATAAAAAGCCTCCAATACTTATATATTTTTGTAGTACAGATTGTTTGATTATCATAGTCTTTGTTTTAGATTAATTATCTAAGATATTTTGATAATTAAAACCATTTAAAATAGAAACTGGATTAATTAACCTTGGATATCAATCTTTCTTTAATTCTATTAATGGATAATGATTTAATGTGTTCTTAAACTCATTCCCTATTATTCTCTGTTTATATCTGTCCGAAGTTCTCCATATGTTTTATTATTTGTAAACATATTTATTTCCGAACTTTAAAACTGTAATTGTAAGTACCACTCCTATTGTACCATGTATAAACAAAAAAAGTGGCAGCTAATTGCTGCACACTTAGTTTTTGTATTTATGAATATAATGCATTACCATTAATTTCGTTTATAATACTTTGGATGCCTTTCCATACATCTACATCATATCCGAATAAGTCACCAAGACTGCCTCTATCTGTAAAAGGAGACTCTTGTAGAACAGATAAATCTTTCATAATCCCATTTCGAACGATATATTCTACAATTTGATTTACAAAATAAATCTGATCTGAATCCAAATCTGTTTCATCTAAATACTCTGCAAATGCCTCTTTGGCAGCATTCATATCTAAACCAACCAATTCACGAATAAATTCTCCTAATGGTTTTTCTCCATATTCTGTTATGTATTCTTGTTTAGAACCTAATTCATCCCATAGAATTTTTTCTAATTGTTCTACATCATTTTTATCCAATGGTTGATTTGTCTTAAGTTTAGAAATAACAGGATTATCTTTTTGATGTTCTCGAATATAATATTCAACTTTGGCTTTATAATTCTTTAAATCATCGTTTTCTAATTCAGATTCATGCCAAACAGTCGATAAAATATCATCTTCAAAATGAGTAGTGTACGTTTCATGTCCCCTTGGAATGTACTTCATCAAATCTCTTAATCTTTCTCGAATATCTTCGAATTCATTAATTCCACATTCGTCTAAATAAGTGGTATGAAGAATTTGATTAATCAAGTCTTTTTGCATTTGAATTTCTGGGATATTCACAACGGAAGCTACTCCTTTTACTTTTTTTACTAAATCAGCTCTAGCACGACCATATTTCTTTCCAACCATATAAGCTAGTTCAATTCCGTACATCAACGCATCAAAACGAACCGCATTGATTTCATCTTCTTCTGGAAGAATTAATGGCGCTAATTCATCAGCAATTTCTAAAGTATTTTCATAAGTTAATACTTTATAATTATCTGGATTCGAATATTGATCCACATACTTTAAGTGTTGTCTTACCGCAAAGTTTTCACGATTCAACTCTTTTACTTTTTCTACCATTTGATCAACTAATTCTTTTCTCCATTCAATTAATTCATCAGTTTGGTATTCTAAATCTTGAAGTTTATAAGCAATTTGGAATTTTAAATTGAAAATTGCTCCTTGTAGCGCAATTGTATTAGCATTAGCTTTTCCTTTATTCATTCTAAAGAATTCAAAGTTTCCACAAAAATCAAAGATATAGAAGTTTTCTTTATCTTTTCCATCTAGCAACATTGGACATAGTCTTGTTCCTCTTCCAATCATTTGCCAGAATTTAGCTTTACTCATTACTTTTTTAAAGAAGACTAAGTTTACTACTTCTGGTACATCTACTCCTGTATCTAACATGTCTACGGAAATCGCAATCTGTGGTAGTTTATTCGCATCCGAGAATTCATCGATTGCACTTTGTGCATAATTAATATAATTATCGATTACTTTCGCATACCCATTTAGGTGTGGATATTCCCTATTAAATATTTCAAATATTTTTTCTGCATGCTCATGATTCTTTGCGAAAATAATTGTTTTACCAATCTTCTGACCATAATCAATTTTGATTCCCTCTTCCATTAGAATGCGTAATACTTTTCTAATAGTATCTTCATTAAACACCCAGGAATTTAGAGCAGAAGCATTGATCGATGAAGGTAGATTTCCTTCTTCATCCGTAAATGTATCTTCATACTCTTGTTTTTCTTCTTCTGATAATCCATCCCAGTCTATTCCTTCTGAAAGAAACTTTAACTCTGATTCTACAGAAAGAAAATCAACTAAATATCCATCCTTAACCGCTTGAGCAAGTTCATATCCATAAGTTGGTACACCGTTCTCTAATTCAAAGATTTCATATGTATTCTTATCAATTTCATCTTTTGGTGTGGCAGTTAACCCAACAATAGGCCCATCAAAGTAGTTAAAGATATCCCGGTATTTATTGTAAATAGAGCGGTGTGCTTCATCACAAATAATTAGATCAAAATGTCCAACTGTGAATAGTTTTTTACCTTCATCTTTAACAGAATCTATACTTCCCATCATAGTTTGATATGTCGAGAATACCGCATATTAAACACTATCTATGCACCTAACGTGCAGTCAAACGTATTGTTTTTCACTAAATGTAATTATACACTAACTTCTTTTTGAATACGTTTGCTGTTAGCACACTTTGGGACATATTTTTAACATTTAAAAAGATACATCTACTGATGTACCTTAATTACACTTCTTACATGGGGAATATCCATAAGATTGTGCTTCTGTTAATGACATGGTTGTATAATTCTTCATACCACTACAATTGGATTTAGAATGGTATTTACCTGTTACTGAAACATATACAGTAATACTATCTCTAGGATCACTTTTTGTTTTCTTTGTGATCTTTTCTTTTTCTTTCTTTTCTGCATCCAATTGTTCTTTTGGTTTTGTATAATGCTCTACTTTTTCATCAGAGATGTATATGTATTCTTCGATTACATCTAACGATCCATCTTTTTTCATAGTTCCTAATTCAGCTGGGAAACAAGTACAAGCTGGGAATACAACCCCTCTATCATTTTCAAATACTAGGCTGAAGTAGTTATATTCTTTTTCTTCGTATTCTTTTAATTCTACTTCACAGAATTCTTTTAATTCATCGTCTGTTAATTCTCTGAATTCATTTTCTGTGATTTCTATATAAGCTCTATTACCAATATAATCGCCTTTTTGATTAAACAATCCTTCTTCTTTTACTTCCTTCTTTAGAAGTAAATTACTATATAATTCTTCAGCTTCTCCAGTTTTATAATCAATACTTACTTTAGGTTGCACGTTGTAACAAAAGACATTGAACTTGATATCTTTTCCTTTGTCTTCTACAGACCAGGCTTCTATTTCTACACCTTCACAAACTAAGTTATCTCCTTTATAAAATGGAGTAACTCGATATAATACATGGTTTCCTGTTTCTTCTACATAAGCTACCACTAGATCTTCAAACATACGCATTGCCATATTAAAGTACCGGGTACCGGTAATTAAGTTCTTTTCATTCGCATTTTCGCCTGTTAAACAATAGGCAATCAGATGACAACGATTATACAAATATCCTCCTGGTACCGAATCAAAAGAATAAGAATGCCATCCAGAAGGCTTTATTTCACTAATAGATTCTCTCTCTTTTATAGGAAGTAAATCTGGTCCAATATTGGCAAATGCCACACTACATCTTCCTAATTCATCTAAATCTGAAAAACGTTCAAATGATTTCTTATTATTCTTTTCTTCATCCATAAAATATGGTTCATAATCGTTGATTTCCACAAAAGGTTCTTCTTCGTAAGCCGGAATATCTGATAGTTCTAACTTTTTCTCTTTAGCTTGTATAGAATGATTTCCAAATAAAGATATCATCATGAATAAAGTTAATATGGAACATAATAGTTTTTTCATCAAATTCATCCTCTCAACAATTTCATATTAGCACTTTTCACAACGTTCGTAACCACATTCGATAGCTTCTTTACGAGTCATTTCTGTAAAATATTTCATGTTCGAACAATTGCTACGGCTATGATAGATTCCTCTTTGAGAAACATAAACAATTTCATTATCGTATTTTTCTTGTCTTTCTTGAGCCAATTTTTCTTGCTCAGCTCTTCTCTCTTCTTCGATTTCTTGTTTCTGTTCATCAAGCTCTTCTTTACTTACTTCTTCCCAAGATACTTCACCACTATCTGAAACCATTAAAAACTTTTCGGTCAATTCAATACTACCTGTATCATCTATTTGTCCATAGTGTCCAGCTAGTGTATTACATCCAGGGAAAACTACGCCTCTTTCATTTCCAAAATCAATAGTAAAATAATTATACTTTTGATCCTCATATTTTTTTACTGTACTTAGTACAAACTCTGCAATTTGAGAATCTTCTAATTTATTAAAATCTTTTTCGGACAATCTTATATAAGCTCTTGATCCAATATCTTCTCCTGAACCACTATATACTGTCTCTTCTTGAACAGTAAGCTTCATCAATGGATTCTCTATCTTCTTTTCTTCTATTACTTCTGGATATTTTGTATCATCGATTGTTGTACTTGATTCGCTTTCTTTACTTCCTCCCATCGCAAAAACAATGATATAGAAA
>JAGHTX010000214.1 GCA_018065105.1 Bacillota bacterium | reverse complement strand
TACGACAGAGATCTTGTTAAACAAGAAGCTGAACAAAACGCTTAATAATCTAAGTCTATCGAACTGAATGTTAAGAGACGTTTCTGAAACGTCTCTTTTTTGTTGTCGCTAACTAGATTAGTTTTTGCTAATAAGGTTTATGTGATACATTAACAGTATGATAAACATTCTATTAAAAAAATATATTCCTAACTATGAAGATACAAAAAGTTCTAAAGTTCGAAATGATATTGGTAAATTTTCTGGATATATTGGGATTGTATGTAACCTGATTTTAAGCAGTTCAAAAATATTAATTGGGCTATTCTTTCATTCAGTCTCTATACAGGCGGATGGTATTAACAATTTGTCTGATGCAACTAATAATATCGTTTCCATCATTTCTTTTAGAATTTCTTCAAAACCTGCGGATAAAGAACATCCATATGGACATGAAAGAGTTGAATCTATTTCCACTTTCTTGGTTACGATTTTTATTGCGATACTTGGATTTAGTATGTTAAGAGAGAGTGTTTTAAAAATAATGAAGCCAGAGGATCTAGACTTTAGCATTCTATCTATATTTGTCTTATTATTTTCAATTGTTGTAAAAGTCTGGATGTATTTCTTTAATAAGAAACTTTCTATTACTTATAATTCTTCTTTATTAAAAGCCGTTGCAGTAGATTCATTAAGCGATGTAATTGGTACAGGCGCTATTCTAATCTCATCTATTATTTCACAATTGGTAAGTTTTAATTTAGATGGATATATGGGAGTTATAGTATCTATACTTATTTTCTATAATGCTTATGGTTTATTTAAGGATTCTGTAGATCCGCTCTTAGGAGAAGGAGCAAACGATGAAGATTTAAATCAGATTTCTTCTATTATTAAATCGCACAAAGGTGTGTATGGTGTTCATGATATTTTAGTACATACTTATGGGATTGAAAGAAAATATGCGAGTGCCCATGTTGAAGTGAATGGCGAATCAAATCTATTTGAAATACATGAGTTAATTGATCATATCGAACGTGAAATTAAAGAAGAGATGGGAATAGATATTGTACTTCATATGGATCCGATTCGTATTAATGATCCTAAAACTGAAGTATATAAAATGAAATTAAGAATGGCGATTGATAAAATAAATCCTATATGGAGTTTTCACGATTTTAGGTATGTACAAGTTGAAGACAAAACTCTATTGTATTTTGATTTGATTGTCCCTTTTGATGAAAAGATGGATGAAAAGGAAATTAAAAACAAGATTACACAAAATTTGATGGAACAAAATCTAATTTGTTTTATTACTATTGATTATATGTAGAGGAACTATATGGAACTAATAAAAAAGGTAATTGGATTGATCATAGCGATTGGTGGTTTATCATTCGGTATTATGATGATTGAAACAAATATAGGATTAGCAATCCTAATCGGATTAATCAGTGTAGTTTTGGGAATCTATTTATATTTATTAGGAAGCAGTAATGTAGATTTTAAATTACTAGAACGTTTTGTGAAAATGGGAGCAATGAAAATTGTTACCTGGACTGGAGCGTTTCTTCTTATATATATAATATATGTATATTTCTTTAAATAAAAAAGTAGCCTTGTTGGCTACTTAAGATAAGCAAAGGTAAAATGTTCACCGGTTGGTCGTTCAACTCGATAAGAGAAGCAAATGTCCTTCTCTTTTTTTGTGTCATAAGAAGATGGATAGATTTGAGATATACCTAATTCTTTTAACATTTTGATATTGATTCCCTGGTTATCGATATACGCTTTTTCGTTTGGCATATAGCGAATACAGTCTTCTAAATCGAAAGGTAGTTCTTTCATCATATCTACAACTTCCATACCTACTTCTAAAGAATCGTATTGGATACTAGGTGAGAAATACGCTTTGATATTTTCTGGCTTCATAAATCCATGATCAATTAAATATTTAGCGCTTTTGTAAGTAATGGCTTGAGCAGTCCCTTTCCATCCAGAATGAATGGTACAAATACAAGGAGTTGTTTCATCTACTAATACTAAACCAATACAGTCGGCAGTAAAGACACCAATTAATGTATTACGTTCTGTTGTAAATACTGCATCTGTTTCCATGATACTTGTACTAATATCAATGGCTCCACGACCTTTATCTTCTGAAGTGACACGAGCTAGATTTGCTGTGTGTTTTTGCCAAGGTAAGGCCCAGTTTTCTAGAGGGATTCCAAGTTCTTTTTGAAGACGATCACGATTTACTTTTACTTTTTCTGGATCTACGCAAATGTGTAGTGCCATATTGTTTTTTTCAGGCAAATCAACGTTCTTCATTGTCGTAGCTGCAAATACAACTGAATCGTCGATATGAACAATACTATTTGTTAGCGTAGACATTTACGATTTCTCCAATATAACAAGTGTGATAGTCTTTAGTAGGATACCATTTTTCGATATCAGCTTCATTTAAGAAGTTTTCTTCTTTAAATTCATCAATATAAGCTTTTTTACATACGATAGCTAAAGAAGCTTCTTCAAAAGTAACCGCATCGTTGATTTCGACAGGGTGGAAATTAACGTTTGCGATTTTATCTTCATCTCTACCGGATTTTGATCCAAGATATCCTAATTCTTTTTTATAGTTTCCATCGAAGAAAGAGATAGTGAAAGTATCGCTATTATCTACGAATTCTTTTGTATAACGTTGTGGACGAATGAATACTTGTACAACATCTTTGCCCCAAAGGTGTCCAACCATTCCCCAGCTAGCAGTCATTGTATTGATTTTATCTTCTTTTTTTGCACTGATTAACATCCATTCACTACTAATTTTTTGGAATGGATTCATCATTAAGTCTTTTGTCTCAATTTGTTGAAAATTCATTTTTACAATCCTCACTTTTCCAAATAGTATTGTAATACAAATAAAGGACTTTGAAAAGATTTAGCACTTTGTGGTTGACGGTGCTAAAAAAAGTGCTATACTATTAGCAGGCAAGGAAAAAGAGTGCTAGAAAGGAAGTGAAAACATGGAGTTGACACAAAGACAAAAAGTAATCTTCAAAACAATCGTGGACGAGTTTACTAGATGTGCCGAACCAGTTGGATCTAAAACCTTAATGAATATGTTACCTTTCCCTGTTTCGAGTGCTACTATTCGTAACG
The DNA here is from genome assembly GCA_018065105.1 of Bacillota bacterium. GTDB lineage: Bacteria > Bacillota_I > Bacilli_A > Erysipelotrichales > Erysipelotrichaceae > Floccifex. The sequence continues at coordinate 23,165 of JAGHTX010000214.1, read as the reverse complement.
AAATGGCAGCTTTAGAAAAGAAAGGCTTACTAGAAAAGACACACACTTCTAGCGGGCGTATTCCTAGTCAATTAGGCTATCGATACTATGTAGCGAATTTGATGGTTACTAGCTTAGATGATCCAGTGCGAGATTCTTTAGCGCAAGTATTTTCAGAAAGACATTATTCTTTAGATGAAATTGTGGAAAAGAGTTGCGATATCTTAAGTGAAATCACAAATCTTACAAGTGTTGTATTAGGGCCGGATAGTAGTAAACAAACACTACAACATGTACAGATGGTTCCTATAAATAAGAGAAGTGCTGTTGCTTTGATTATCACAAATCAAGGACATACAGAAAATAAGATATTTCAATTTAAATCGGAAGTATCCGGGGAAGATCTTACAAAATGTACAAATTTCTTTAACAAGTATTTAGTAGGAACGCCGATTTGCGATGTGGTTGTAAAAATGAAGGAAATGGAACCTTTGATGGCAGCTACATTAACACGGCACGAAGTAATCTTTGAAGCCTTTGTGAGTGCATTTATGCGATACAACAAAGAAAAGGTTGCGGTGCGTGGTCGAAGCAATATGTTGATCCAACCAGAATTTAGCGATGTGAATAAACTTCGCAGTTTATTAAACGCATTGGAAAGTTCGCAGGTTTTCCACCAGTGGACGGATCAAGAAGGCAATATCGCTGTACAAATTGGAGAAAGAAATGAGCTGATTCAAATTGGAGATTGTTCAGTCATCACAACAAAATTCCATTACTCAAATGAAGGGGAAGGACAACTTATGGTTGTCGGGCCATCTCGTATGCAGTATTCGAGAATTGTTGCTTTGATGGATTACATGTCAGATCGTATTGAAGAAGCTTTTATAGGAATAGGAGATAACGAAGATGAGCCAAAATGGTAACGAACAAACAGTTGAAGTTAAAGATGAAGAAGTGACAGAAACTGTTGAAGAAGTAGTAGAAGAAAAACAAGAAGAAGTCAGTGAGCCATCTCCAGAAGCTGTTATCCAACAATTAAGTGAAGAACTTGCAAAGGCAAAAGAAGAAATCGCAAAGATGAAAAATGATTATGCGAGAGCTTATGCGGATACAGAAAATATGAAGAAACGACTTCAAAAGGAAGCCGATACGACAAAGAAGTATCGTTTCCAACAAGCAGGATTGGCATTATTACCTGTAATGGATAATATGTCAATGGCTCTAAAAGTTCAAAGTGAAAATCAAGAGCTTATGAACTATGTAAAAGGTTTTGAAATGATTTACGCACAGTTAGAACAAGTCATTCAAAGCGAAGGAATCAAAGAGGTTGATGCGTTAAACAAACCATTTGATCACAATACAATGCAAGCGTTAGTACAAGAAGCGGTCGAAGGTGTTGAATCGGGAATCGTAATCGAAGTACTTCAAAAAGGATATATGTTGAAAGATCGTATTTTACGACCAGCCTTAGTAAAGGTTAGTGAATAAATAAGGAGGACAAAACTATGGCAAAAATTATTGGTATCGACTTAGGAACAACAAACAGCTGTGTTGCTGTTATGGAAGGGAAAGACAGTAAAGTAATCCCTAACCCAGAAGGAAACCGTACTACACCTTCTGTAGTAGCATTTAAAAATGGAGAACGTATTGTTGGTGATGCTGCAAAACGTCAAGCTGTAACAAACCCAAATACAATCTCTTCTATCAAACGTTTAATGGGAACTGGTAAAAAAGTATCCGCTGAAGGTAAAGAATATACTCCACAAGAAGTATCTGCAATGATTCTTTCTTACTTAAAAGCGTATGCAGAAGATTACTTAGGAGAAAAAGTAACAGAAGCTGTAATCACAGTACCTGCTTACTTCAACGATGCTGAACGTCAAGCAACAAAAGACGCTGGTAAAATCGCTGGATTAGAAGTTAAACGTATTATCAACGAACCAACAGCTGCAGCATTAGCTTATGGTATCGACAAAACTGACAAAGAACAAAAAGTATTAATCTATGACTTAGGTGGAGGAACATTTGACGTTTCTATCTTAGACTTAGCAGATGGTACATTCGAAGTATTATCAACTAACGGGGATACTCACTTAGGTGGAGATGACTTCGACAACGTATTAGTTGACTGGATGGTAGATACATTCAAGAAAGAAAATGGAATCAACTTAACTGCTGACCCAATGGCTATGCAACGTTTAAAAGAAGCTGCTGAAAAAGCGAAAAAAGACTTATCAGGTGTTATGCAAACACAAATCAGCTTACCATTCATTTCTGCAGGTCCAGCTGGTCCATTACACTTTGATACAACATTAACTCGTGCAAAATTCGATGAAATGACTCGTTTCTTAGTAGATCGTACATTAGTACCTATTCAAAACGCATTAAGAGATGCTCGTTTAACTGCATCAGATATTGATCAAGTATTATTAGTTGGTGGATCTACTCGTATTCCAGCTGTTCAAAAAGCTGTAGAAAATGCATTAGGAAAACAACCTAACCACTCAGTAAACCCTGATGAAGCCGTAGCAATGGGTGCTTCAATCCAAGGTGGTGTAATCGCTGGTGATGTTAAAGACGTATTATTATTGGACGTTACTCCATTATCATTAGGTATCGAAACTATGGGTGGTGTTATGACAGTATTAATCCCTCGTAACACAACTATCCCAACAAGTAAATCACAAATCTTCTCAACAGCTGCTGACAACCAACCTGCTGTAGACATTCGTGTATTACAAGGTGAACGTCCAATGGCTAGTGACAACAAAGAATTAGGAAACTTCCAATTAGGAGGAATCGCTCCAGCTCGTCGTGGTGTTCCACAAATCGAAGTTAAATTCGACATCGATGCTAACGGTATCGTACACGTATCTGCAAAAGATAAAGGAACTGGAAAAGAACAATCTATCACAATCACTAACTCAAGCGGATTAAGCGATGCTGAAATCGATCGTATGGTTCGTGAAGCAGAAGAACACAAAGCGGAAGATGACAAACGTAAAGAAGAAATCGATTTACGTAACAAAGCAGAAGGATTCATCTCACAAATCGATGCAATGTTAGAAGACAACAAAGATAAGATTGATCCAAAACAAGCAGAAGAAACTAAGAAATTACGTGATGACTTACAAAAATCATTAGACGAAAACAACATGGATGATGTAAGAAATAAATTAGATGCATTAGAAAAAGCAGCTCAAATGGCTGGAGCACAAATGTATCAACAAGCAGATCCTAACCAAGGAGCTCAACAAGGTGGTTCATCAGCAAATCGAGATGATGTAGTTGATGCAGAATTCACTGAAAAACACTAATACGAAACAAAGTTCTAGCGCTTGCTAGAACTTATTCGTGCATAAGGAGAAAGATTTATGGCAGAAAAAAGAGATTACTATGAAGTCTTAGGTGTAGATAAAAGTGCTACAGCCGATCAAATTAAAAAAGCGTATCGTAAACTTGCCATGAAATATCACCCGGATGTGAATAAAGATCCTGGTGCGGAAGATAAGTTCAAAGAAATCAACGAAGCCTATGAAGTGTTGAGCGATGAACAAAAACGTGCTACTTATGATCAATATGGATTCGCTGGAATGGATGGCGGATTTGGTCAAGGCGGATTCCAAGGTGGATTTGGTGATTTTAGTGATTTAGGTGATATTTTTGGTTCCTTCTTTGGAGGCGGATTCGGTGGATTTGGTGGACAATCACGAAATTCTAACGCACCAAGACAAGGAAACGATCGTATGATGCGTATGAGCATCAATTTTATGGATTCCATTTTCGGAAAAACAGAAACTGTATCTTTAGAAGTAGATGAAACATGTAAACACTGTAATGGATCTGGAGCAGAAACTCCAAACGATGTAGCTACATGTTCAACATGTCGTGGTACAGGATATGTTATGACACAACAAAGAAGCCCATTTGGGGTTATTCAGCAACAATCGGTATGTCCTGATTGCCATGGTACTGGTAAAAAGGTTACAAAAGTGTGTCATGAATGTAACGGAAAAGGATATGAACACAAACGTGTCAAACTAGATATCAAAATTCCAGAAGGAATTCAATCTGGTCAACAAATTCGTATAGCTGGTAAGGGTGAACGAGGAACAAATGGAGGACCTAACGGAGATTTATATATCGAAATGTTAGTAAAACCGCACCCAACATTCACTCGTCAAGGAAACGATATCTATATGTCTGCTCCAATTAGCGCAATCGATGCAACTATCGGTACTACAATTGCGGTTCCTACAGTATATGGAGATGTAGATTTAAAAATCCCAGAAGGAACACAACCTAATCAAAAATTCCGATTAAAAGGAAAAGGTGTTAAGACAGCTCGTGGTGGACAAGGTGACCAATATGTTGAAGTTCGTATTGAAATTCCAAAGAAACTTTCTAAGAAAGAAAAAGAATTATACGAACAATTGCGTAAAGGACAAAAAGATAATCCATTCGAAAGATTCAAAAAGGCGTTCAAATAGAACGCTTTTTCTTATGTAAAAATGAAAAAAATATACCATGAAAACGCTTGCGTATAGACTTTTATTAGAATAATATTTATACAGAGAAATTTTTTATACTAGGGGGATAAGGATATGAGACACGTAATAATGGTTAGTCATGGTGATTTCGCAAAAGGATTGCATTCTGCAGTACGCATGATGACGGGAAAAAGAGAAGGTGTATTTTCTTGTAATTTGACAGAAGATATGACCGCAGACCAATTCACAACAGAATTCAAAACGTATGCGGATGAAATTCAAGAAGGAGAAGAAATCATTCTTTTAGCCGACATTATTAGTGGCTCACCAATCACAAATGCAGTAACTGTATTAGATGAACTAGGGTTAATGGAAAAGACGATCATTTTAGCAGGAATGAATATGCCACTAGCACTAAGCGCAGTTTTATACAAAGACAGTAGTCGTTCATTAACAGAAGTTAAGGAATTAATTTTAGCGGATGCACATAAAGGTCTTCAAGAATTTGAAATGGAAGATATTGAAGTTGTAGAAGATTTCTAGGAGATTTTTATGATTAGTTTTATTCGAGTAGACGACCGGGTAATTCATGGCCAAATTGTAGAAAGATGGGCAAAAGAATACCCGTGTGATGGAATTGTTGCTGTCAACAACAAGGCAGCCAAAACGCCAATCTTAGCACAAGCGTATGCCAACGCCACTGATAAAAGAGTGTATGTATGGACAGTTGAGACATTTTTAGAAAAATTACATTTAATTTTGGAAAGTCCAAGATCTTATTTTTTGATTACGAAAGATCCAATTGATATGGCTACTCTTTTAGTGGATCACAGAATTCAAACATCCGGAGTAAAAAGAGTAGTTATTGGTCCTTGTTCACAAAGAGAAAATACAATTTTTTTAGGAAAGAATCAATTCCTTACAAAGGAAGAAGGTATGGCTTGCCAAAAGATGGTAAAAGCAGGGTATACTGTGGATTTTGCGTTATTAGAAGAAACGGCAATTGGGGAATGGAAGGATTTTAAATCGAAGTTTGGCTTCTAAATGTAAGCCATTTCACATTATTTCACAAATTTATAACACAAGGATGAAGTATTTATATTGTATAGTTATAATGACCAATACAAATAAAAGGTCATCATAATCAAATTCCCTTTCTTAAAACAAACTGAATGAAGCTGGCTAGAAATAGCCAGCTTTATTCATGAATATATAATATAAGGTTTATATGGTAGAATTGCGAGATTACATGATATAATATGTTGGGAAGAAGCAAGATAAAATGGAAAATAAAAAATTAAGCATAGTAATGTTCTCAAGCGCTGATAAAGTAGAAGGACAAGGCGTAGGGAGTGCTTACGAAGAACAAGTAGCTCTTATTAAAGAAGGAGCTAGTGATATATTCGATGTATACGAGAATGAGTGGACTTTAAGACCAGATATTCAGCATTTCCACACAGTCGACTTGCAACACTTTGCGAAAATGGCGGATTGGAAGTCTGTAAATATTGCGTATTGCCACTTTTTACCAGACACTCTACAAGGAAGTCTTACGTTACCAGCACCTGTTTTTTCGGTATTTAAAACGTACTTGATCCAGTTTTATAAAGCAGCGGATCGCTTAGTCGTTGTAAATCCTAGTTTTATTGACGATCTTGAACAAGCTGGAATTCCAAGAGAACAGATTTACTATATTCCTAATTATGTCTCAAAAGAAAAGTTTTATCGAAAAGATGCCAAAACGTGTGCAGCGATTCGAAAAAAATACAATATATCGGAAGATGCCTTTGTAGTTTTGGGCGCTGGACAAGTGCAACATCGAAAAGGTGTTCTTGATTTCGTAGAAACTGCAAAAAAATGTCCAGAGATGCAATTTATCTGGGCTGGTGGATTTAGTTTTGGACGTATTACTGACGGATATGAAGAATTAAAGAAGGTTCAAGATAATCCTCCAGAAAACGTGAAATTCATTGGTATAGTACCTCGTGAAGAAATGGTCGACATTTATAATATTGCGAATGTATTATTTGTACCAAGCTATAACGAATTATTTCCAATGACAATTTTAGAGGCTGTAAATTTACATGTCCCTCTTGTATTAAGATCGTTGAGTTTATATGAAGGCATTTTATTTGAACATTATTTAAAAGGTAACGATAATGATACTTTTGCTTCTCTTTTAAGACAATTAAAAGAGAATCCAGATTTGTATAAAAAATATCAAGAAGAAAGCAAAAACATCAGTGAATATTATTCTAAAGAACATGTATTATCGATGTGGAGAGATTTTTATTTAGACGCTTATAAAGAAAAAAGAGAAAAGAAAAAATAAAAAGAAAGAGATAGGAGATTTTTATGAAAAAATATCTAATGAACTTTGTGTTAATTCTTGGATTAACAGGTTTTGCCCTTTGGCTAGCGTTAAAGGATAATTATCAAGTAGTTTTGGATGCGATTTCAAAAATGTCACCAATCTCTCTTTTTGTCGTTTTATGTTGGGGTATTTTATATACAGTTGTTTGGGGTTTAGTCTACTTGATTATGGGAAAGAAATATAATCATAAGTATACTTTCACAAATGGTATTGTTTGTGCTTTCGTTGGTACATTTATGTCCGGTATTACACCAAGTAGTACAGGTGGACAATTTGCACAAGCTTATATTTTAAAGAAACAAGGGATTAAAGTCAGTGATGGTGCCAGCTTATTATGGGCAGACTTTATCATCTATCAAACAACAATGATGATTTATGTAACCATCTTATTCTTATTAAAATTTGCGTATTACAGCAAACAATCCAGCTGGTTCAATATGATTTTATTAGGTTATGTTGTGAATGCGGTTGTCGTTGTTGCTTTATATACAATGGCATTGTTCCCAAATTTCATGTTAAAGCTTACTGCCTGGGCTGGAAAAATAATGAAGAAAATTAAATTTATTAAGAATCCAGACCAAAAAGTAGCATCATGGAACTTACAGGTTCAATCTTTCACAAAGGAGATTAAAGTTTTATCATCCGATAAAAGACGAATCATTCTTTGTTCGTTAGTGAATGTAGTTCGATTAACATTGTTATATTCATTACCATTCATTGTTGCACGTGCTTTAGGAATTAACTTAGCACCAGAAAAGATGCTAGACGTCGTTGCGCTATCAAGCTTTGTCCTAATGGCAAACAGCTTTATTCCAGTACCAGGAGCATCTGGGGGAACTGAAGTTGTATTCTCGTTAATGTTCCAATCTATGATGGGTACATTAACTGGTGCCGTAATGGTATTATGGCGTTTCTCTACATATCACATCATTATCTTAATTGGTGGTATTATCTTTACTGTGGCACAAAGCTACTATGATAAGAGAGATTCTGCTTCTAAGAAGAGTACGATTGGACTTGGTCCAACAATTAATTAGGAGGGATTAGAGTGCGAGTAGGATTATTTACAGATGCATATTTACCAGATATTAATGGGGTTGTTTCAAGTGTTCAAACATTGAAAGAATCCTTAGAAAAAATTGGACATACTGTTTATGTAGTCTCAAATCACAAAGGTACTTCAATTGAAATGGAAGATCACGTTTTAAGATTGCCAGGAATCGAATTAAAAGGATTCTATGGATACAAAATGTCGAGTCCTATCCAATTTGAAGTTGAAAAATATATTCGCAAAATGAATTTAGATGTTATTCATGTCCAAACCGAAGCCGGGATTGGAATTTTTGCGCGTCATATGGCAAAAACTTTACAATTGCCTTTAGTCTATACATATCACACTATGTATGAAGATTATACACATTACTTAAACCCAATGGGATTAAAATCAATTGATAATGTGGAAAAGAAAATTATTGCCTACATTTCTAGTTTTTTAGGAAATGGAGCGCAAGCGGTCATTGCACCAAGTGAAAAAACAAGAGCGGTATTACAATCTTATGGGGTAAAAACACCAATTTATGTAGTACCAACTGGATTAGATATTGAAGCGTTTAATCGTGAAAAACTAGATCAAGATAGAGTAAATCATATTCGTGGAGAGTATGGATTAACAGAAGATGATCATGTTGTTGTCTTTGTTGGACGTATTGCCAAAGAAAAAATGATCGACATGTTAATTGAAGCAGTATCTTATGTTACCGATGAGAAAATTAAACTAATTATCGTTGGTGGTGGGGTTGATGATGAATTCTATCACGATGTAATGAAGAAATTTAAAGTAGAAGATAAAGTCATCTTTGCGGGAAGAAAGCCAAAAGAAGACATTCCATATTATTATGCTGCTTTTGATTGTTTTGCGTCTGCAAGTACAACAGAAACACAAGGTATGACTTATATCGAAGCTTTAGCTACAGGTTTATGTGTATTCGGAAGAAGAGATCCAGTACTAGACGAATTGGTTTTTGAAGATCAAACTGGCTACTATTTTGATGATGCAAAAGAGCTATCTCAAAAATTAGATTATTTCTTCAAAAAGTCACCAGAAGAAAGAATTTCTATGCGAGAAGCCTGCATCGAAAAAACAAGTCCTTATAAAACTTCTACTTTTGCGCACAAAGCACATGCGGTTTATCAACAGGCTTTAAGTGACTATAAATTGTGTTATACCGTAGAAGGTATTCAATTCGAAGGAGATTTTGTAAAGCTATCTCTTTACCGAGAATTTGGAAAAGAAATCAAGCGTTTGGTTATTCCACCAAATGAATTCTTTGACATGAAATTAGAAATTGGCACTAAAGTAGATAGTTACGTAGTGGATTCATACGAGTCTTTACAAGATTACTATCAAGTTTTCTCAAAATGTAAACAACACATTTTAAGAAATGATTATACGAGTACAGAACTTTTACATTACTGCATCCAGAAACAAGGTTTATTGGAAGATGAAGCAGAAGTGTTGGTTGAAACATTCAAAAAACGTGGATGGATCGATGATGAAAAGTATGCATTGAATAAGGCAGAATACTGGCACAGCAGTGGATATGGTAAACGTGAAATCCAAGATAAGTTGAGAAAAAAAGGTATCTCCGATGCATTGATAGAAAGAGCACTACAAGATTTAGACCAAGATACAGAACGTTTGAATGCGGAAAAACTTGCGAAAAAGTTAAGTGCTAACGTAAAAGAGAAATCACGTAAGTTACGTGAACAAAGAATCGTGAATAAATTAATTCAAAAAGGATATGATTATTCTATTGCACAAGAAACAGCAGAACACTTAGATTTCTCGGATTCAGATGATGAAGCTGTTCTATTGGCATATCGAAAAGCGCAACGTTTATATAAAAACGAAGAAAACGATGTGGACTATCGTCGAAAAATAAGAAAATATTTGCGTACACAAGGTTTTGAATCCAGTCTAATTGACGATATTATGGAGGATTAATCATTATGTTGATTAAAGATATCAAAGAAGAAGGGAAGGTTTCTCTTCTTTGTTTAATTACGAAATGTGAAAAAGGAAAAACGCAAAAAGAAACACCTTATTTGTCCTTGAATCTAGAAGATTCAACAGGTGTTTTGGATGCGAAATTTTGGAATTTAACAGAAGAACAAGTAGGGAAATATCAAGTAGGTATGGTTGTTGAGGCGACTGGAGATATTATCATCCACCGTGGAGCTATCCAATTGCGAGTTCGTACTCTTACACCGAAACCAGAAGAAGATATGACTCAATTTGTTCGCCAAGCGCCTATGACAAGAGCTGAATTAGAAAAAGCAGTAACTTCTTATGTCTCACAAATGAGAGAAGGCGTAGTTAAGGATGTTTTAACGACTATTATAGAACAAAATAAAGACGATTACTTTACATATCCAGCTGCAACAAAGAATCACCATGCATTTCCAGGTGGACTAGCTTATCATTCCTTATGTATGGCAAATATGGCTCTCTGTGTAAGTGATCAATATCAGTTCCTAGATCCAGATCTATTGATTGCGGGTGTATTATTACACGATGTTGGTAAAATTAAGGAGCTTACCCAAGCGGTATTACCAGAATACAGCGTGGAAGGAAATCTATTAGGACATATTTCTATGATAGCCTGTATGATCGATGAGGTTGCCAAAGAGTTAGGTGTACAAGACGATGAAGATGTTATGTTGCTGAAACATATGGTATTGTCACACCATGGAAAAATGGAATTTGGCTCACCAGTCCTTCCTATGATTCCAGAAGCAGAAGTATTATCTTTACTAGATAATTTAGATTCTCGCTTATTTATGATGAAAGAAAGTTTAGATGCAACACAACCAGGACAATTTGGTCCTCGTGTGTTCGCTCTAGAAAATAGAATGTTGTACAAAAGAAAGAAGGGTATGGAATAATGAATGTTGGATTTGTATCACTAGGTTGTTGTAAGAATCTAGTTGATTCAGAAAATATGATGGCTCTGTTAAAAGAAAACAATCATAAGATTGTTGGAGATCCAAGATTAGCCGATGTTATTGTGATCAATACTTGTGGATTTATCAATCCTGCCAAAGAAGAAGCTATCGATATTATTTTCGAAATGGCAGCTTATAAAAATAGTGGATTAAAAAAATTAATTGTCTGTGGATGCTTAGCACAACGCTATGAAGCAACATTACGAGAAGAAATCCCAGAAATTGATGCGGTAATACCAATTGATGATTATTCTCGTTGGGCAGAAATTTTTGCCGAAGTAACCGGAGAAAGCATGAAAGGTTCTTATTTAAAGAGCGAACGTGTACTTTCAGGAAGACCTTGGCGTGCTTACGAAAAAATCAGTGATGGTTGCTCAAACCATTGTACATATTGTGCAATTCCATTGATTCGTGGAGATCAAATATCTCGCTCCTTAGAAGATGTTCTACAAGAAGCAAAATATTTAGCAAGTATTGGGGTAAAAGAATTAACTTTAATTGCACAAGATACTTCAAAATATGGTTTGGACTATTATGGAGAATTACGCTTAGCACAATTGATTCGTGAAGTGAATAAAATTGAAGGATTACATTGGATTCGTATCCTATATATGTATCCCGATGAAATTGTTGATGAAGTATTAGAAGCGATGGCTGAATGTGAAAAAGTATTACCATACTTTGACATTCCTATGCAACATGCCAACAATCGTTTACTAAAGAAAATGAATCGTCGTGGTACAAAAGAAGATACAATTGCTTTAGTTAAAAAGATTAATAAGATGTTCCCAGATGCAACACTTCGAACAACCGTTATTGTTGGTTTCCCATCTGAAACGGAAGAAGAGTTTGAAGAATTGATCGACTTTATTCAAGAAACAAAGTGGGACCGTTTTGGAGCCTTTACTTATTCACCAGAAGAAGATACACCTGCTTACGATATGGATGGACAAGTGGATGAAGAGGTTGCACAAGCGCGTTTGGATCGTTTAATGAAGGTGCAAGAAGGAATTTCTTTTGAAAAGAACCAGGCAAAGATTGGAAAAGTAATTGAAGTATTAGTGGAAGAAAAAGAAGCACTTAAGAATCAATATCGAGGAAGATCTGCGGCGGATGCACCGGATGATGTAGATGGGCAAGTTATTTTTACTTGTGAAGAAGAATTAGAATTAGGAACTTTTGTCAAAGTAAAAATTACCGACGCAAAAGAATATGATGTATACGGTGTATGTCTAGAATAGTCGGATTTCCACCAATTACTCATACAGAAGATCAAGTCTTGATTCTAGGTTCTATGCCTAGTGTTGAGAGTTTGAAACAAGATATGTATTATGCCAACAAGACCAATCGATTTTGGCCGATGTTAGGAAAAATATTTGAGTTACCTTATCAAACCCGAGATGATAAGTTAAATCTAGTAAAGAGCGCAAACATTGCGATATGGGATGTTTGTTACTCATGCCAAAGAGAAACAAGTGCGGATGCAAAGATTCGAGATATCATTCCCAATGATATAGCGAAATTGTTAAAAGAAAATCCAAGCATTCAAATTGTTATTTGTAATGGAAAAACAAGCTATGACGCTTTACGAAAATATTTCCCAGAAATTCAAGCCGTTTCTTTACCAAGTACATCAGCGGCAAATGCGAAATATCGGTTAAACGATTTAATACATTTATATCAACCATATATCAAAGGAGAAAACAGATGAAATACGATTTTACATCAATCATTGATCGTACAGGAACGAATCAAATCGCAGTGGATATGATTCCTATCCCAAATGCAGTAATTCAAGATGGTTTTTCAAAAATCCCTATGTGGGTTGCAGATATGAACTTTCCAACCGTGCCAACGATTCAAGAAGAAATTATTAAGAGAGTTCAACATCCAACTTTTGGATATTATGAAATTAGTGATGAATATTATGATTCTATCATTGATTGGCAAGCAAAAAGAAACAATGTCACAAATCTATCGAAAAAGAACATTTCTTATCAAAATGGTGTTTTAGGTGGTGTTGTGTCGGTTGCGAATGTATTATGTTCAAAAGGAGATAAGATTTTACTACATTCTCCAACATACATTGGTTTTACTGGTGCATTAGAAAATAATGGATATAAATTAATTCATTCACCTCTTTTAAAAGATGAAAACGGTGTATGGAGAATGGATTATGAAGATATGGACAAAAAGCTAAAAGAACATAAAATTCACTGTGCAATCTTCTGTTCTCCATTTAATCCATGCGGTCGTGTTTGGGAAAAATGGGAAATTGAAAAAGCTATGGAGATTTATGAAAAGAACGACTGTTTTGTAATTAGTGATGAAATTTGGTCAGATATTATCTTAAACGGAAATGTTCATACCCCAACACAATCTGTCAGCGATTGGGCAAGAAACCATGTAGCTGCTATGTATGCGCCTAGTAAGACATTCAATTTAGCAGGATTACAAGGATCCTATTCAATTATATATAATTCCTGGTTACAAGATCGTATGTTAAAAGAAGCTTCTTTATCACACTATAACGCATGTAATGTATTAGCTATGCATGCCCTAATTGGTGCATATAAGCCAGAAGGACACGAATGGGTGGAAGAGTTAAGAGAAGTATTAAGTGATAACGTAAACTATGCATATGATTTCATTCAAGAAAATTTTGAAGGTGTTGAAGTATCCAAACCAGAAGGTACATATATGTTGTATCTAGACTGTACGAAATGGTGTGAAAAAAATAATTTATCAATTGATGAGTTACAACGAAAAGGAGTATCTGTGGGAGTTGTATGGCAAGATGGAAGACCTTTCCACCATCCATGTTCAATTCGTATGAATTTAGCAGTGCCACATTCTCTAGTAATCGAAGCCTTTGATCGTTTGAAGAAATATGTGTTTTAGGAGATAGAAGATGAGTAAATTATATTGGGCAAAAGTAAAAGAAAATGCCAAGGTACCAAATAAGAGAATTGAAGATGCAGGGTATGATTTATATGCCTGTTTCGAAGAAGATTATTTAGAAATCGAAAGCTTACATACAAAATTAGTTCCATTAGGTGTGGCTTCAGCCTTTGACAGTGATTATGTTATGTTGTTAAAAGAAAGAGGTTCAACAGGAACAAAAGGTATGGCACAAAGAGCCGGTGTAATCGATTCTGGATATCGTGGAGAATATATGGCTCCCATTACCAATGTGAACGACAAACCAATCCGTATCGCGAAAAAAGCGTATGTAGAAACATTAAGTGAAGAAGAAAAATCCAAGTTTATCCTTTATCCTTATGAAAAAGCGGTATGCCAAGGTGTACTTGTTGTGATGCCTCAGTTAGAACAAGAAGAAATCAGCTATGAAGATTTACAAGGTATTGCTTCATTAAGAGGAGAAGGGCGTTTAGGAAGTTCAGGTAAATAGATGTAACGGACAAGTTACATCTTTTCTTTTTAGACTTCTTTTCATTTGATATAATTAGAAAGATAGAAAACGTAAAAAGTTGGAGAAACCCTATGAACTATAGCTTGATTTTATTAGCGGCTGGAAGAGGAAGTCGTACAAAATTGGATTATAATAAAGTATTTTATAAGTTATCGGATGGACAAACTGTCTTAGAAAAGAGTTTGTCATTATTTATAGAAGATCAAGATTGTAGACAAATCGTACTTGTTTGTGCCGATGGAGAACAAGAATTGATGGCTCCTTATTGTAAGGATTCTAAGATAGAAATTACGACAGGAGGAGCTACTCGACAAGATTCTGTATATAATGGGCTTAAAAAGGTGAATAATGAGTATGTGTTTATTCACGATGGGGCTAGACCTTATTTGGAACAAAGCCAAATTAACGATTTGAAAGAGACTTTGAAAACAGAAAGAGCCTGTTTACTGATGGTTCCTAGTGTAGACACTGTAAAAGTGGTAGAAAACGGATATGTGAAATGTACATTAGACCGTTCTACATTATTCAATGCACAAACCCCTCAATGTTTTGAAACAGAATTGATCAGGGATTGTCATCAACAAGCGCAAAAGAAACAGTATATAGGAACAGATGATGCTTCGTTGGTTGAAGTATTTTCTGAAGTTCCTATTAAATTAGTTGAATCAAGCAGTGCCAATAAAAAAATCACGAATCCAAGTGATCTATAGAAAGGATATGTTATGAAATATTCTGTATTAATTCACGAATCAAAATTAAACGATGAAAAATTAGAAGTGCTACAAAAGATTGCTCCATTATTTATTGATGATCCAAACTGTTCGCAAATTGTGATTGGATGTGACAATGAGGCAATTATGAAATTGTCTAGTCGACCTATTTCAAAATCTATGTTTGTTCCAATGGAACGCTTCAACTATATGGCTTTATTTAGAGGATTAAAAGCAGTTAAGGAAGAAATCGTACTGGTCATTCGTTTAAATGAAACCTTCAATAAAGAAGAAGTGGAAAAAACATTGGAAGCACTAAGCAAATATCCTGCCATTTCGAATAAAGATATCATTCAAGGCTTTGATACAAGATTGTTGATGTTCTCTTTACAAGTAGCCATTGAAATGAATTTTGCGATTAACTCTTATGGAGATGTAGTGAAGTTAGCGGATACTCCTATTCAGTATATTTAGAGGAAGAAATATGGAATTAAAGAAACATATAGAAAAACTCACAAATATAGAAACAGGATTGTCTTTGACGCAAGCGAATGAAAATCCTAAAAATATTGTAGAAAAGGTTGCGGGAAAAACAAATAAAAAAATATATCAAGAACATATTGTCACTCTGTTCAATATGATCAACGTATTCTTAGCTATATTGGTTATTTTAACTGGCTCTTTGCGAAATATGACATTTATGGGAGTCGTAATAATCAATGCAGCAGTAGGAATTTATCAAGAAATCCGTTCTAAGAAAGTATTAGATAATCTGGCCCTTTTGAACCAGCCCAAAGTAAAGGTTTTAAGAGAAAGTCAGGAGCTAGAAATTTCTGTGGAAGATATTGTAGAAAATGATATCTATATTCTTAAAACAGGGGATCAAGTTTGCGTAGATGGAATTTGTGTGGATGGACGAATCGAATGCAATGAATCTATGTTGACTGGGGAAAGTGATTTAGTAACCAAGGAAAAAGGAAATAGTGTATTTTCTGGTTCCATTGTTGTTTCAGGACAAGCAAAAATTCAAGTTTTATGTGTTGGAAAAGATACATATGCATATTCTATTTTAGAAAGGGCGAAACGTGAAAAGCGTTATCCTTCAAAATTAAGAGATTCTATTCAAGCGATTATTCGTTTTTGTACTTTTGTTCTTATACCAGCCGGTGCTTTACTATTCTTAAAATCATTTTTAGAGAATCCAGCTGCATGGAAACAAGCGATTCTTTCTATGGTTGCTGCGGTTGTGGGAATGATTCCTGAAGGATTGGTTTTCCTAACTTCGGTTGCGTTAGCTATTGGAGCACAAAAGCTTGCAAGACAAAAGGTATTGATTCAAGAATTATACTGTATTGAAACATTAGCTCGTGTAGATGTATTCTGTGTTGATAAAACAGGAACACTTACTAAAGGACAAATGAGTGTAGAAAAAATTGTTCCAAAGAGTCGTAGTGTAGAAGAAATTAAAGATGTACTTTCTTCTTTCTATAATGCGATTAAAGATGAAAATGATACAGCAAGAGCAATTCGTAACTATGTAGGAAAGAAAGAGAAAAAAGCTTTATCAACTATTCCATTTTCAAGTACCCGAAAAGCAAGTGCCGTACAATTTGAAGATGGGTGGATTGTGTTAGGGGCATATCCTTTCTTAGTAGAAAATCCAAATCCAAGTCTTGTAGAAGAAATCAAAGGTTATGCGCAAGAAGGATATCGTGTATTAACTGTTGGTTCTGTCAAAGAAGTGATAGACGAAAATTTAAAAGGAAATCCAGATATTTTAGGTTTTGTTCTGATTCGCGATGTACTTCGTGACCACATTCATGAAATTATGAATTATTTCTATGAACAATCTGTAGATATTAAAGTTATTTCCGGAGACGATTGCCAGACGGTTGCGGCCATTGCTCGTCAAGCAGGAATTCGAGGAGAAGCCATTGATATGTCAGGTGTTTCGGATGTGGATGATGTGATAAAGAAATATTCCGTGTTTGGTCGAGTAACACCTGAACAAAAACGAGAAATGGTTCTTGCCTTAAAGAAGAGAGGACATACAGTCGCAATGACAGGAGATGGAGTCAACGATGTGATGGCTCTAAAAGAAGCTGATTGTTCTATTGCGATGGGGTCTGGATCTCAAGCAACGAAGAGTATAGCTTCGATTGTATTGTTGGAAAATCAATTTGAGGCTATGCCACACATTCTTCGTCAAGGACGTTATATTATTAATAATATTCAAAGAACAGCTTCTCTATTCTTGGTAAAAACATTATTCTCATTTGGACTAACATTATTAACTTTAGCATTGTTGTCAGCATATCCATTCAAGCCAATTCAGTTAACGTTAATTTCTTCATTAGCAACAGGATTCCCTTCTTTTGTGCTTACTTTAGAGCCGGATGATCGTCCTGTTTCTAAAGATTTCTTGTTGTATGTATTTACACGAGCTTTACCAGGCGCTTTATGTGTTATTACATCGGTGGTCGGAGTCACAATCTTTTCAAACTTCATAGGAATGTCACAAGATCAATTTTCTACCATTTGTACCTATCTAGCCGGTTGGAATGCATTGTGTGTGTTGATATCTGTTTGCGTACCAATGACAAACTTAAGAAAGATATTAGTAAGTGGAATGATTATTGCTTTTATCGCAGCGGTATGTTTGTTCCCAGGTATTTTCTACTTAGTTCCTTTACGTGGTATCCATTGGTTTTATTTGATCGGACACATAATTGCCATTCCAGTATTCCTATATCTTATGGGAAAACTAACTGTATATGCGCATAAACGCATTACTGAAAACTTATCATAAAAAAAGGGAGGTT
The DNA here is from genome assembly GCA_018065105.1 of Bacillota bacterium. Taxonomy (GTDB): domain Bacteria; phylum Bacillota_I; class Bacilli_A; order Erysipelotrichales; family Erysipelotrichaceae; genus Floccifex. The sequence goes on along the minus strand of JAGHTX010000214.1, from coordinate 5,349 downwards.
TGAGTAAAACCTCCTTTTACAATGCTGTATATATATCAATTGTACCAGAGGCACATCCAGAATCTCGAACAATACCTTTTCCAAAAGGTGTATGTACGATTGCTCCTTGTGCATGGTCTGAAGAAGCGACGATAATATATCCATCTTTGTCTCGATAAATTCCATCATATCCTAAGTTCCAACTTGCGGTTGAGTGGTGATATAAAACACGGGAACTGTAATATGTATAGCGTATTCCATTTTCATAAAGTACACCAGCTTGTACGAAATTGAATTCTTTTCCATTTGACAGAATTTGTGTATAGTACCCTTTTTTCTTATAAGAATCTGCTAATTTTTTTTCTAATGCGTTTTTAGCGTTTTCTGCTTTCTTCTCTTCGATGAATTGTTTAGTTACTTCTTCTATATTGTGAATCAAGTTTTCGTGGACGGAATGATTGATTTCCACCTTGACAGGTTCGATGACATTTGGTTCTTCTGTTTGTGTGTTTTGTCCTACAAAGGCTAGGACTGCAGATAGGGTAGCGACGATAATTTTACTATTTAACTTCATAATCCTCCTTATTTAAACAATAAATTCTTTGTTTTCTGTGGAAAACCACTATATAAAATCAAAAAGAAAGAGAACTGTCAAGCAAACCAGGCCAACTTTTTGAATGGTATCGTTTACATCTGACATGTAACCGTTTTACTAATTTATAAAAAAACAAATGCCATTTCAGACATTTGTTTCCAGGTTATTTAACCCAAAGCTTTTTTGAAAATAACAATAAGATTGGGAAGATTTCTAAACGTCCAGCTAACATATCAACACTAAGAACAACTTTTGAGAAGTTTGATAAAGTCGCAAAGTTATCGACTGGTCCAACGACTCCTAGACCAGGTCCTACGTTGTTTAAACATGTAGATACAGCAGAGAAACTACTTGCGAAATCTAAATTGTTGAAAGAAATCAAAATAAACGAAATAATGAACAACAAGATATATAGCGCAAAATAGTTATGAATATTGTTGATAGTTGTACTTTCTACCGTTTTTCCTTCAAATTGCACAGTTGTCACAGCATGTGGGTGAAGTGCTTTTTTTAGTTCAGCGATTCCGCTTTTTGCGAAAATCATGATACGACTGACCTTAATTCCACCACCAGTACTTCCTGCACTCGCTCCGACAAACATTAAGATCATTAATAGGAATTGAGAGAATTGTGGCCACTTAGTATAGTCATATGTGATAAATCCAGTTGTCGTAATAATTGAAGCAACTTGGAAAATCGCATATCGGAAAGCCGTTAAGATGCTGTCATATAGACCAGTTGTATTGATTGTAATCAAAATCGCAACACTAAAGATGATACCTAAGTACCAATGTAATTCTTCACTTCCAAAGGCTAATTTTAATCGCTTAATTAAAATATAGAAGTATAAGTTAAAGTTGACTCCAAATAAAATCATAAAGATTGTGACTACATAATCGATATAGGCACTATCATAAGCAGCAATACTAGCCCCTTTACAAGAGAAACCTCCGGTTCCGGCAGTCGCAAAAGAAGTAGTAATCGCATCAAAGAAAGGCATTCCACCAAATAATAAGAATACTGTTTCCGCAATTGTTAATGCGGCATAGATATAATATAGGATACGAGCAGTAACCTTAATCTTAGATACTAATTTTCCTACTACGGGTCCAGGAATTTCCGCTTTTAAGATATGAAGTGTATTTCCTTGGGATTCGGGTAAAATCGCCACAACAAAAACCAAGATTCCCATACCACCAATCCAGTGTGTAAAGGCACGCCAGAATAGGTTACATTGATTCAAGGACTCAATATCTGGCAGGATAGAAGATCCTGTCGTTGTAAAACCAGATACCGTTTCGAATACTGCATCAATATAAGATGGAACATCCCCAGATAATGTATATGGAAGAGCTCCAATCATCGATAACAGAATCCATGTGAAGGCTACAATTACAAATCCTTCACGAGAAAAGATTTTTGTTTTTCTTGGCTTTCCACGACTGATTAAATATCCAATCACAAAAGTAGCTAGCGCAACTCCCAAATAGATAAAGGCAGCATTTTCTCGGTAAATAAATCCGACAAACATAGGAATCAATAATAAAGCTGCCATAACTTCCATGATTTTTCCTAAAGTATAAACAATAAATCTACGATTCATATTATTTTTCCTCTAGGATTCCATTTAGCGATTGAATTGAATTCTTACTAATGATAATAATGTGGTCATCTTCTTGTAAGCTGTCATTACCATTTGGAATAATCATTTGTCCGTCACGAGAAATACCAGCGACAAGAATATCCTTTTTTAACTTTAAAGATTTAAGAGGAATATCTAATCCTTTAAATAACTTTGTAACATTAAATTCAACGGCTTCGATTTTTCCATCCACTAATTTATATAGTGTTCTTAATTCGTGATTATCAGAACCATTGTTGCGGGCACGTACATAACGAATAATTTGGTTAGCGATAACGTTCTTTGGAGAAACCGTATTGTCTACGTCAATTAAATCAACGATGTTGTGTAGGCGGTTACGGTTAACTTTCGCAATAGCTTTTTTAACACCCATTTGTTTTGCACCTAAAGATAAGATAATGTTTTCTTCATCCATTCCAGTTAAAGCGACAAATGCATCCATTTGTTCGATTCCTTCTTCATCTAAGATGGATTCATCTGAACCATCTCCTTCAATAACAGTAATAGAAGGATAACGAGCTGCAATATTCATTGCCTTTTGGTGATTTCTTTCAATAATCTTTACTTCAATATCGCGTTCTAATAAACGTTCTGTTAAGTAAGTCGCTAAGTTACTAGCTCCAACGATCATGATTTTATGAATTTGTTTTTCATAGAATCCTAAGTTAACACAGAATTTTGTTAAATCTGCATGGTGACCAATGACATGGATATGATCCCCTTTTGATAAAACGAAATCTCCATTTGGAATAAAGATTTCTCCATCACGTATTACGGAACAAATTAAAATCGGTAATCGGGTTTGTTTTGAGATTTGCATCAAAGACAAACCAGACACTTTGCTTTGTTCACGGATTTTGATTTCTGCCAACTCAATTTTTCCCTTGGCGAAGGTTTCAACCTTTAACGCTTGAGGGAAAGAAATCATACGGTCGATTTCTTTGGCTGCATCGAGTTCGGGATTGGCAATCATAGAGAAACCAAAAGTTTTTTTGAAGAATTCACGATGTACGAAGAATTCAGGACTTCTTACACGGGAAATTAATCTTTTTGCTCCAAGTTCTTTTGCCATAATACCAACTAATAAGTTCTTTTCATCGTTTGGAGTTACTGAAATAACTAAATCAGCGGTTTCGACGTTTGCTTCTTTTAATACTTCTAAGTCTAAACCATTACCAACCACACCGATAATGTCATTTTCTAGAACAGAAGTTTCGATTTTTTGTTGATTGATGTCTACGATAGTAACATCGTGATCTTCTTTGGATAGCTGCTCAGCTAGTAAAGAACCAACTTTTCCGCATCCAATGATTACTATGTTCATTTTATTACTCTCCTCTAACACATTTAACCATATGTAAACATTATAAACTTTATTGTGAGGAAAATCTATATATCCCTAATTTCTATATTTTCTTACGCAAAATAGGACAATATTGTTTAATCTCGGACTTAATTGGCAAAGAAAAATTAAAAAATAGTAAAAAATGTGATACTATGGAGACGATTATTTATAGGAAGGAGAATATCATGGAACTTAGAGAAAGTAGAAACGGCAGAACACTTACGGTATATGTTCGTGGTGCTGGTATTGATTGGGAAACAATTGAAATGGTAAGTAAGCTGGAAATTGATGAATGGATGAGTATCCAAGTTCGTGACGATGATATTCGATATGTTTGTCCAGACTTTGATCCATTGGGATTTCGTTTTGAAAATACCGTCAATGCGTTTGATTTTTATATGATTATGGCACAAATCGCAAGAACAAAAGCGATTCTTGAGCATTTAGGTTTAGATGAAAGAGATATACTTTGGGATGTAGATTATATTTACATGTCCTTAAATACTCGTGAATTAAAGTTCATGTATCTTCCTACAAAACGTAAGGATAAAGATAATACAGTAAAGAGTTTAATTTTAGAAATCATGTATGCTTTAAATCAGGCAAACATTTCGGATACATTTATGACTGAATTTGCCTTCTATTTAAAGCGTCCAGGTGCCTTTGAAACAGAATCTTTAATTCAATATATCACAGAAAAGGAAAATACCATTTCACGCTTGCTTCGATTAAATGAGCCAATTCTTTATGAACTTCCAGAGATGAAGAAAAAAGTGAAGAAAGTGGAAATGCCTTCATTTGACATTATGGATTTTTCTAATAAGAAAGTTGATATACAAGAGAAGATGGAAGAAGAGGTTCCAGAACATCTTCCAGAAAAGAAGCCAGTATCAAAAGCAGATATCGGTATTGGGGATTTTGCCTTCTTAAGAAAAGATAAAAAGAAAGAAGAACCAATTGTGCAAGAAACTATCGAGGAACCAACAGATTTGAGCAGCCAATTATCGATACATAGTAAACTAGATAGTTCGGAAACTTTTGCGACAATTCGTCGTTTGTTGACAGAAGAAGAGAAAGTTGTAGAAGGTGACGAATTCTATTTGGGAAAATCCAATAAACTTACAGGATTCTCGATTAGTGGAAATAGTGCGATCTCTCGTCGACATGCCGTAATATTTAAAGAAGAAGATGGTTTCTATATTATGGATCTTGAATCGATAAACCACACGTTTGTGAATAATCGTAAGGTTAAATTAGGCGATAAAGTAAAGTTATCGAATGGGGATATCATTCAACTTGCCAATGAGCGTTTTGAATTCCACATTTTTGAATTATAATGAAAGCTCCGAAAGGAGTTTTTATTTTTTTGTTTGATTGAGAAAAACTTTTTTGATATTATAGAAAATGGCCTTTAGTGCCAGCATCATTTCATTAAGTAGTAAGGAGGACGCAGTTTTCATGGCAAAACAAGATATGATCGAATTAGATGGTATCGTAGTTGACACATTACCTAATGCAGCTTTTAAGGTAAAATTAGAGAACGGACACGAAATCTTAGCTCACGTTTCTGGTAAAATCCGTATGCACCACATTCGCATTTTACCAGGGGATCGTGTAACCGTAGAAATTTCACCATATGATTTAACACGTGGGCGTATTACATTCAGACGTAAATAAGGAGATTTATTAAAATGAAAGTAAGACCATCCGTAAAACCAATTTGCGACAAATGTAGAGTCATCAAAAGAAAAGGTCGCGTAATGGTGATTTGTGAAAATCCAAAACACA
>JAGHTX010000185.1 GCA_018065105.1 Bacillota bacterium | reverse complement strand
TTTCTATTAAAATAATTTAATTTCTAATTGTTTTTGTACCGGACCATAGCTTTTACGATAAAAATCTTGTACACCATATTCTTCAATGGCTGCCAGATGCGCTTTGGTAGGATATCCTTTATGTTTCTTTAAATTGTATTGTGGATACAATTCATCTAGCTTATACATGTAGTGATCACGAGTGACCTTGGCAAGTATGCTGGCACCCGCAATAGATAAAGATTTTTGATCCCCTTTGATAATCGCATAGGCTTCTTTCCCTAAATTAGGAAGAGGCATCGCATCGGTTAAGGCAAGTTGTACTGGGGCATTTTTGGCAATCGTATTCATCGCTTCCTGGCAAGCACGGTAGATGTTTAAACGGTCAATGGTTTCTTCGTTTACCACTAAGATCTGATACCATAGAGCATCTCTCATCACTTGATGAAATAAGAGTTCTCTTTTCTTTTCTGAAAGCTTTTTGGAATCGTCCAATAAATCGTTTTTATAATCTTTTGGAAAGACAACACCAGCAACAACGACTGGACCACAGATAGGTCCACGTCCCGCTTCGTCTAATCCGACTAGAAGTTGTTCATAATCCCATTCTAATGGATGTTCGATCATAGTGGTTTCTCCCAGGTGATTTGTCCTAGTTTGTTTTCACGAATGTCTTTGACAAAAGAGCGCATTAAGCGATCATCGTCAATATCGCCTTTTCTTAAGTATCCACGTTTCTTGGCGATTTCTACCAATGTATCGTATGGATTTTCCTGAATCTCAATTTGATACACTTCTTTTAATACATCTGGTTTGTTTTCTTGTAGCCATTTTGCCGCAAAGAAAGCCAACTCATCTTGTGCCACCACTTCATCACGGATGGATCCTAATAAAGCTAGTTTCAAGCCAATTTCCTGGTCTTCAAATTTAGGCCATAGTACCCCTGGCGTATCTAGTAATTCTAGATCGGTCCCTAATTTAATCCATTGCAGGCTCTTAGTAACCCCAGGCTTATCACCGGTTTGTGCAGCTTTTCTTTTCGCAAGCGTATTGATGAGTGTACTTTTCCCAACATTTGGAATTCCACATACCATAGCTCTTAAAGCACGAGGTCGAATCCCTCTTCGCTTTTGTTTCTCAATCATAGCGGCACATAGAACTTTACTTGCTTCTACAAGTTTATTCTTATAATTTTCATGGATTAGATCCAAAGGTAATACTACATTCCCTTGGGACTCAAAATATTCTTTCCATTCGTTGGATAGCTGGGCATCGGCTTTATCTTTTTTAGAAAGGATAATCAATCTAGGCTTATTTTTAATTAATGAATCCAACATAGGATTTTTACTGGATTCTGGAATTCTGGCATCGCGAATTTCGATCACAAAGTCAACTAGCTTTAAGCTGTCTTCCATTTGTCGCTTCGCTTTGGTCATATGTCCAGGAAACCATTGGATTTGTTTCTGTTGCATTAATTACCTCCAAATTCTGTAAGAGGCAGGATAATGAATACATCGTATCCAAAGATTTGTTCTTTTTTAATAGGTCCTACATCACTATAACGAGAATCTTTTGAGTGAGGACGATTGTCTCCCATCACAAAGTATTCATCTTCTCCTAAAGTAACAGCGGAAAAGTCCATATTAAAATATCCTAATTCTTCCTTTGTTTGGGCTACATATTCCTGGTCTAAATAAAGGCTTTCGTCGATTGCTTCTCCATTCACATAGATTTGATCGTCTTTTCCTTCCACTGTATCTCCAGGCATTCCAATAATTCGTTTTACCCATAATTCTGTATCTGTACCATCTTGCGTAGGCATCTTCACAACAACAACTTCGTATCTTTTTGGATCACCAAAGGCTTTTTTATAAATGCTTGTAAATCCAAAGTTTTGATCCTTTAGCGTTGGATGCATACTTCTTCCTTGCACTCGTACAGGGAATTCAACTAAATTAATGAAAATTAATATAACAATTGCACTGATGACAAATACTTTCACAAAATCAAGTATGTCTTCTAATAGAGTTCTTTCATCTTCCATTTCCATACCAAAATTTTTATTCTTTTTTGACATCATGACACCTTCTTTCTATATAAGTGTTCCTATTATATCAAAATAGAGAGCAAAATAAAAAAGAAACCGAAAGAATCGGTTTCTTTTATTGCTTTTCTTAACGACGAACTTCTTTAAGACGAGCTGATTTACCTGAACGTCCACGTAAGTAGAATAATTTGTTACGACGTACTTTACCGTGACGAACAACTTCGATTTTAGCAATGATTGGTGAGTGTAATGGGAATTTACGTTCTACTCCAACACCATTAGAGATTTTACGAACTGTGAAAGATTCTGAAACTCCTCCACCCATTCTTTCGATTACAACACCTTCGAAAACTTGGATACGTTCTTTGTCACCTTCTTTGATTTTAACGTGAACACGAACAGTACTTCCTGAACGGAAATCAGGAATGTCTTTCTTTAATTGACTTTTTGTGACTTCATTCACTAAACCTAAATTCATTCTTTTTTCCTCCTATATATCTATCTTTCCGGTCTCATGTTCATTCGGATTCAATCCCAGCGGAACAAACCGTGCATAAACTGCCTATGTATATTACCATAATTTGTAATACACTGCAAATACTTTTTTAATTATCCGATTCTTGTTTTAGAGTTTCTAAATACATGGCTTCTTCTTTAGAAAGTTCTCTTCCTTCTAGTAAATCCGGACGGTGATAATATGTATTTTTAAGAGCCATTTCATGACGCCATTTTTTAATATTGGCATGATGTCCACTCAATAGAACATCGGGCACGCGTTTTCCATCGTATACATCTGGCCTTGTATATTGTGGATATTCTAACAAGCCGTTGGCAAACGAATCGTCATCGCTGCTGTCCTGTTTAATAACCCCTGGAATTAAGCGTAGAATCGCATCACACATAACCATGCAGGCACTTTCCCCACCAGTTAGGACAAAATCACCTAATGACATTTGCATGTCTACGTAGTCACGGATTCTTTCATCAAACCCTTCGTAGTGTCCACAGATAAAGATCAGGTGTTCTTTTAAAGAAAGTTCTTTTGCGATTTCGTGCTTAAAGGTAATACCTTGTGGTGTTAATAGTATAACCGTACTATTTTCTGTACGAATAGTTTTTAGCGCGTCCAAAATTGGTTGGCACATCAACACCATGCCGGCACCTCCTCCATAAGGAGTGTCATCCACGTGTCCATGTTTTTCTTTCGTAAACGGACGGAAATCAATGACTTCAAATTCAAAGAGTTCCTTTTCTTTCGCACGTTTTAAAATGCTTGTGGTAAGAAGAGGAGCGAAGTATTCTGGGAATAATGATAAAACACTTATTTTCATCGTAACCCTTCCATTTCTTCAATATGGATTTGTTTATTTTTGACATCCACTTCTTTGACAAATTGTTGAACAAAAGGACATAAGAACGAAGAATCTTCGTTTGCGATACGTAACACAAGATTTGCCCCAGTTTCTAGAATTTCTGTTACTTCTCCTACATTTTCATTGTTCTGGTTGTATACACTACATCCTTTTAGTTCATAGTAGTAGAATTCATCTTCTTCTAGTTCTGGCATTTCTTCTTCTGGTAACCATAGCTCTTTTGTCTTCATGGCTTCCGCCTGTTCAATGGTATCGATGCCTTCAAATTTGGCATATCCCAAGCCTTTTACAATTTGAAAAGATTTGACTACCAATTCTGTCTTTTGATCAAGATAAACGGTTTTTCCTTTTTTAAATTGATCGTAAGCATCTTCCGAAACCAAATATAGCTTACATTCCCCTTTTAATCCTCTTGTATTAATAATTGTCGCAACTTTAATCATTTCTTAAACTCCTTTAAAAAAGGATGTGTTATCCACATCCTAGTACGCTTCAAATTTCACGGAAATACGTTTATGTGTTTCTCTAGCAGCGATGCTCATCATTTGACGAATGCTACTTGCCATAGCCCCTTTACGTCCAATTAAACGAGCCACATCATCTCCATCTGCATAAACATATAATAACACTTCGTTATCGTATGAGCTTGCCATAGTTTTTACAGATAATGCTTTTTTATTTTCAACTAGAGGTTGACACAAATCGTATAATGTTTTTTCTAAATCTACCATTACTATTTAGCCATTTTTGCTTCGTGGAATTCTTTTAAGATACCTTCTTTTGAAAGAATTGAACGAACTGTATCAGTAGGTTGAGCTCCGTTGTTTAACCATTTCATAACTGTTTCTTTGTCTAAAGTTACTTGGTTTTCAGCAGCGATTGGGTTGTAAGTACCAACTTCTTCGATGATACGTCCATCACGAGGAGAACGTGAGTCAGCAGCTACAATACGGTAGAAAGGACGTCCCTTTTTACCCATTCTTTTTAAACGTAATTTAACCATATATATATACCTTCCATTTCTTTTTTAGTCGCGTACTACTTAACGCTCATTTAAGATACCATGAACAAGAATAAGTGTCAAGCATTTTTACTTGACACTTATATTTTTTTTATTTTTTCTTTTTCTTTTTCTTAACCTTTTGTTTTTTGCTTCCAGAGTGTTTAGAACCACCAGGTAGTCCTCCACCTCTTTGCATGTTTTGTAGAGCAGCCATATCCGGCATTCTTCCACCATTCATCATTTTTGTCATCATTTGCATTTGTTCCAATTGACCAATAAGCTTGTTGACATCCATGACTTTAACACCAGCACCTTTGGCAATACGATTTTTTCGAGAAGCTTTTAAACATTTTGGGTTTTCTCTTTCGTATGGTGTCATAGATTGAATAATGGCTTTGCTCTTTTTCATGTCCTTGTTGACTTTATCATCGTCAACAGCACTTGCCATTTTATTGATACCAGGAATCAATTTCATCATATTTTGAATAGATCCCATTTTTGAAATTTCATTGTATTGTGCAAGAAGATCGTTGAATGTGAAAACTCCTTCTTTCATTCTTCGAGCTGTTTCTTTTTGCACGTCCATATCCAATTTGTCTTGTGCTTGTTCAACTAAAGAAACGATGTCCCCCATTCCTAAGATACGATCAGCCATACGATCTGGGTGGAATGCTTCTAAGTCATCTACTTTTTCACCATTGGATACGAATAATACAGGAACGTTAGTGATGGAACGAACGGATAATAATCCCCCACCACGAGCATCACCGTCCATCTTAGTGACGATTAATCCAGTAATTGATAATTTTTCATTAAATTCTTTGGCAACGGTAACAATGTCTTGTCCAGTCATCGCATCGACAGTTAATAAGATATCATCTGGTTGCACTAGTTCTTTCATGTCTGAAAGTTCTTGCATCAATTCTGTATCGATGTGTAAACGACCAGCGGTATCGAAAATAACTAAGTCTTTTTGACGATCTTTGGCATACGCTAAAGCTTGTTTAGCTGTTTCTACAGCGCCTACTTGTGGTCCTAATGAGAACACTTCAATGTTGATACTTTTTCCAAGCGTTTGAAGTTGTTCAATAGCGGCAGGACGAACGATATCACAGGCAACTAATAAAACACGACGAGCTAACTTTTCTTTACAGTATTTTGCGATTTTTGCAGCAGCTGTTGTTTTCCCAGTCCCTTGAAGACCAACCATCATTACAGTGGTCATTCCGTGTTTCTTAAAGTGAATGCGTGCATCTTCTTTTCCTAATAATTCTTGTAATTCGTCACGAACAATTTTAATAACCATTTGTCCAGGGTTTAAAGAATCCCAAACTTCTTGTCCCATGGCTTTTTCTTTAACACTCGCAACAAAGTTTTTGACAACTGTATAGTTAACATCCGCTTCTAATAATGACATACGAACTTCTTTCAACATGTCATTCATATTGGCTTCTGTTAATTTACCTTGTCCAGTTATATTCTTTATCGCCTTATTCAAGCGATCTGATAATGATTCAAATGCCATAATTTATTTTTCTCCTAAACGTACATAGCTTACATGATTTTTATAAAAAATACAAATCTCATTAGTAAGCATATTCAACTTTTAAACCAATTTTTATTTTAGCTAAATTCAACCATGCCCAATAGCCAAGTTTATGGATCCAATCTACTTTTGACCAGTCTATATCCCCCGGAATAAAGACAACATGATCTTTTCTTGTGTGGTGCAGCATGGCTGCATATAAGATCATCATATCCGCATTGTAATATTGGGTATTAAAGTTAAATTTCTCATTTGGAAATTCTTTTTTTAAATACACTTCTTGATATTCAAAAGATATGCGCATTGTATATACCGTTTCCAAAGACATACGATTGGTTAACGAACCATTTCTTTGTACATAATGATAATATCTTTTTGATAAGGTTGAAATCTTTTTGGATTGCGCAATTGCCCTTAAAATCGTATAGGCATCCTCAAATGTCGTTTCGCCATCTGGGAATTCCACATCTTTAAAACATTCTCTTTTATATAATTTTGCCCAAGGATAATTATTTACTCCACGATTATCTACAAGAGAATGTAAAGCTTCAATGGATGTCAGTATGCCATCCTTACATACTTTCCTATATAATTTTCCATATCTATAGTCTTGGGTAAATCCACATATACAAATATCGGATTGATCTTTTTCTAAAGTGTGAACCATGACCTCTACCATATCTAAATCAATGTAATCATCACTGTCCACAAACATTAGGTAATCACCCGTTGCATATTTAAGAGCACGATTTCGAGTAATCGCAATTCCTGAATTTTTATAATTACGAACAATAATACGTTTGTCTTTTTCTGTATAGTCATCCAATATCTTTTTAGACAAATCCGTAGAGCCGTCATTAATCACAACGATTTCAATGTCTTTATACGTTTGATTAATTAATGAGTCTAAACATTTCTCTAAACAATTTTCAACATTATATACTGGAACCAGAATGCTGACTTTAGACATTTGAAACCTCCATACGATAAAAAAAATTCCTTTTTGCTCCTTTTTCACATATAAGAAATTTAAGTAATTCTAACAATTTTATTTTACATGAATTATTCAAATATTGAAACACAGAAAAAAAAAGACCTTCTTAAGAAGGCATAAAAAAGACCCGGCAGCTTGCTATCTTGGCAGGGGTAAACCCAACTATTGTCGCCGTTGAAGTGCTTAACTTCTGAGTTCGG
>JAGHTX010000156.1 GCA_018065105.1 Bacillota bacterium | reverse complement strand
GCTATCTAAAGCTTGAAAAAAAATTAAAAAAGAGGTTGCATACCTCTTTTTTTATGGTATAATTTAATGGCGCTGTGAGAACCACAGCACTGCGTAGAAGCGTGAGGTTGCTGACCCACTGAGAAACGTTGTCATGGAGTGGCGGTCAGGTAATTCAGGCAGAGCAGGTTAATCTAGAATTAACGAAAGGAGTTAATCATGGCAAAAAACACTATTAGAATTCGCTTAAAAGCGTATGAGCACAGAATCTTAGATGAAAGTGCTAAAAAAATTGTCGAAGCAGCGACAAAACACGGAGCTAAAAAAATCGTAGGACCAGTTCCACTACCAACTGAAAAACAAGTTGTAACTATCTTACGTGCGGTTCACAAATATAAAGATTCACGTGAACAATTTGAAATCCGTACACACAAGCGTTTAATCGAGATCGTTGCACCAGAAAAGGAAACAATGGATGCTTTACAAAGACTTGAACTTCCTAGCGGTGTAGACATCGAAATTAAACTTTAATGGAGGTGTTGAAAATGAAAGGACTATTAGGAAGAAAACTTGGAATGACTCAAGTCTTCGCTGAAGATGGAACATTAATTCCAGTAACAGTTGTTGAAACAACACCAAACGTTGTTTTACAAGTGAAAACAGTTGAAACAGACGGATATAACGCTGTTCAATTAGGTTTCGAAGAAATCAAAGAAACTCGTACAACAAAAGCTAACGTTGGACACTGCCAAAAAGCAGGAACAAGCCCAAAACGTTTCATCAAAGAAGTTCGTGACTGTGAATTAGATGTTCAAGTTGGCGACTTAGTGAAAGCTGACATTTTCGCGGCTGGTGAAACTGTAGACGTAATCGGTACTTCTAAAGGTAAAGGTTACCAAGGTACAATCGTTCGTAACAACGCTCACCAAGGACCAAAAACACACGGGGGTTCTAAGAACATTCGTCACATTGGTTCATTAGCTACAAACGGTATTACTTCTCGTCAAGGTCGTATCATGAAGGGAACTGTAATGCCAGGTCAAGAAGGTGGATATAGAACTACTAGCCAAAACTTGACAGTAATCAAAGTTGATACAGAAAACAACTACATGTTAATTAAAGGATGCGTTCCAGGACCTAAAAAAGGATTTGTGATGATTCGTACAGCAAAAACTTCTAAAGGAAATAGTGAAGCAGTTACTTTAGTTGACTACACTAAGGAGGTTCAATAATGGCAAAGATCGATGTAATTAACCAAACAGGTGCTGTTGTTGATTCAATTGAATTAAACGACGCTGTATTTGGAATTGAACCAAATCAACAAGCATTATACGATGCAATCAAAATGCAACAAGCTGGTAAACGTCAAGGAACATCTGCTACTAAAGGACGTTCTGAAGTATCAGGTGGTGGACGTAAACCATATCGTCAAAAAGGAACTGGACGTGCTCGTCAAGGTTCTATCCGTGCGACTCAATATCGTGGTGGGGGAACAGTATTTGGGGCAACTCAAAGAGATTACTCATACCGCATCAACAAAAAAGTTCGCCGCTTAGCTTTAAAATCTGCTTTATCAGAAAAAGTTGCTGAAAACATGTTCTCAGTATTAGACAAATTCGAAATTGCAGAAGTTAAAACTAAAACATTCGTTTCTATCGTAGAAGCAATCAATGCGCCAAAGAAAACATTATTTGTTGTTGGTAACGAAGAAGACACAACAAACGCATACTTATCAAGCCGTAACATCGCTGGTGTTGGTATGACAACTTCTAAAGGAATCAACGTTTACGATTTAGTAAATGCAAACAAAATTGTTATGACAGTGGCTGCCGTAAAAGAAGTTGAGGAGGCATTAGCATAATGAAAGACTACAGAGACGTAATCATTCGCCCAATCATTACTGAAAAGTCAATGAAGTTAATGGCTGAAGACAACAAAGTTACATTCGAAGTTGCTAAAGGAACTAACAAAATTGAAGTTCGTCAAGCTGTTGAAGCAATCTTCAATGTAAAAGTAGAAAAAGTGAACATGTCAAACACTAAACCAAAAGCAAAACGTATGGGACGTTACGAAGGTACAACTAAAGCTGTTCACAAAGCAATCGTTAAAATTGCTGCTGGTCAATCAATTGACCTATTCGGTGAAGCCGAATAATCAGGGAGTAGACGCTAATTCCTGACTAAATATTGCGATAAGGAGGAAATAATAGTTTATGCCTATTCAAAAGTATAAACCAACGACTAACGGTCGTCGTGGGATGTCAACATTAGTTAAATCAGACATCACTGCACAAAAACCAGAAAAAAGTTTGTTAGCCCCTAAAAAATCAACAGGTGGACGTAACAATACTGGACGTATCACTACACGTCACAAAGGTGCGGGAGCTAAGAAAACATACCGTATCATCGATTTCAAACGTAACAAAGATGGAATCCCAGCTAAAGTTGCTACAATCGAATATGATCCAAACAGATCAGCAAACATTGCGTTATTACACTATGTAGATGGTGAAAAGCGTTATATCATCGCTCCAAAAGATTTAAAAGTTGGAATGAAAGTTGTTTCAGGAGTTGCTGAAGATATCAAAATCGGTAACTGCATGGAATTAAGAAACATTCCTGAAGGTACTTATGTACACAACGTTGAATTAAAACCTGGTAAAGGTGGACAAATGGCTCGTTCAGCTGGATGTTCTGCTCAATTATTAGGTATTGAAGATAAATATGTAACATTACGTTTACAATCTGGAGAAGTTCGTAAAGTATTAGGAAACTGCCGTGCTACAATCGGTATCGTAGGAAACGAAGATTACAGCTTAGTTAACTATGGTAAAGCCGGACGTAATCGTCACCGTGGTATCCGCCCAACAGTTCGTGGTTCTGTTATGAACCCTAACGATCACCCACATGGTGGGGGTGAAGGACGTACTCCTATCGGACGTAAATCACCTATGACACCTTGGGGTAAAAAAGCTTTAGGTGTTAAAACACGTAAGAGCAAAAAAGCTTCTACAAAATTAATCGTACGTCGTCGTAACGGTAAATAGGAAAAAGGAGGAAAAACAATGAGTCGTAGTTTGAAAAAAGGCGCATTCGTAGATGATCACCTAATGAAAAAGGTTGAAGCATTAAATGCTGCTGGAAAAAAAGAAGTTATCAAAACTTGGAGCCGTCGTTCTACAATTTACCCAAACTTCCTTGAACACACATTCGCCGTTTACAATGGTAAAGAACACGTTCCAGTATATGTTACTGAAGATATGATCGGACACAAATTAGGAGAATTTGTTCCAACTCGTAAACCTGCTCTTCACGGTGAAGATGCTAAAAAAGGTAAAAAACGTTAGGAGGTAAAAGACATGGAAGTTAAAGCAACAGCAAAAACTCTACGTATTCAACCTCGTAAAGCTAGATTAGTATTAGATTTAATCCGTGGAAAAAGCGTAGAAGAAGCAGAAGCTATCTGCAAATTCACACCTAACAAAGGTGGTTACTTAGTAGGTAAAGTGTTACACAGCGCAATCTCAAATGCTGTTAACAATAATGACTTAGATGAAAGCAAACTTTATGTTAAAGCTTGCTGGGCTGATGAAGGAATCATCATCAAACGTTACATGCCACGTGCAAAAGGTAGCGCTAGCCCAATTAACAAACGTACAAGCCACATCACAGTTGTAGTGGCTGAAAAAGACTAGGAGGTAAGCTAATGGGACAAAAAGTAAGCCCTATTGGGATGCGTGTCGGAATCATTCGTGACTGGGATTCAAGATGGTACGCAAATGACAAAGAATACGGAACTTTCTTAGTAGAAGATGTTAAAATCCGTGAATTCGTTGAAAAATACTATGCAAAATTAGCTGATGCTGCAGCTGATAAGAGAAAAGCAGATCCTCAAATCTCTCGTATCGAAATCGAACGTACAAACGCTCGTTTAACAGTAATCATCCGTACAGCTCACCCTGGTGTTGTAATCGGACCTGAAGGAAAATCAATCGAACAATTAAAAGCTAAATTAACTAAAATGGTTTCAGCTAAAAACATCCAAATCAACGTTGTTGAAGTTGCAAACCCAAATTTAGATGCTCGTTTAGTTGCTAAATGGATCGCTGCTGAATTAGAAGGACGTAAATCATTCCGTGCTACTCAAAAGAAAGCAATCCAAAACACAATGCGCGCTGGAGCAAAAGGAATCAAAACTGCTGTATCTGGTCGTTTAGGTGGAGCTGATATGGCTCGTACTGAAGGATATTCAGAAGGTGTAGTTCCTCTACACACATTACGTTCTGACATCGACTATGCTTGGGAAGAAGCTTCTACTCAATATGGTCGTTTAGGTGTTAAAGTTTGGATCTGCCGTGGTGAAGTATTACCTGGTGAAATGGTTAAAGAACCAGAAGCTCCAAAACAACGCCCTGCACGTAAAGGTCAACGTAACAACCGTCGTCGTCCAAACGGACAAAACGGAAACCGTGCTCCAAAAGCAGCTGCTGCTGCAGAAAAAGGAGGTAACGAATAATGTTAATGCCTAAAAGAACAAAGTATCGTCGTCCTCACCGCATTAGCTACGAAGGTCGTAGTAAAGCTGGACGTACAATTGACTTTGGAGAATTCGGATTAGTTGCTGAATCAGGAAACTATGTAAGCAACAGACAAATTGAAGCTGCTCGTATCGCCATGACACGTTATATGAAACGTGGAGGTAAAGTATGGATTCGTATCTTCCCTCACATGGCAAGAACTAAAAAACCTCTTGAAGTACGTATGGGATCTGGTAAAGGTGCTCCAGAAGGATGGGTTGCTGTAGTTCAACCTGGACGTGTTATGTTCGAAGTTGGTGGAGTAAGTGAAGAAATCGCTCGCGAAGCTTTACGTCTTGCATCTCACAAATTACCAGTTAAATGTCGTTTTGCTAGAAAAGGAGAAGTTGAATAATGAACACTAAAGAAATCCGTGAAAAAACTAACGAAGAGTTATTACAAGAAATCGATAGTTTAAAAGATGAATTATTTAACCTTCGCTTCCAACAAGCTACTGGTCAACTAGAAAATACAGCTCGTTTAAGAACTGTAAAGAAGACAATTGCTCGTATTAAAACTGTGTTAACTGAACGTGAAAACGCAGTTCAAGAGTAGGAGGATAAGTCGATGGAAAGAAATGCTCGTAAAGTATACCGTGGAACTGTAGTATCTGATGCTATGGACAAAACAATTACGGTAATGATCGAAACAAAGAAAACACACCCACTATATGGAAAACGTGTTAAATATACTAAAAAATTCAAAGCACACGATGAAAACAATGAAGCTAAAGTTGGAGATATCGTAACAATTATGGAAACTCGTCCATTATCTGCTACTAAACGTTTCCGTTTATTAGAAATCGTTGAAAAAGCTCGTGTATAGAAACTAGGAGGACGTAAACAATGATTCAAAATGAAAGTCGTTTACGCGTAGCCGACAACACTGGAGCTAAAGAAGTATTAGTTATCCGTTGTTTAGGTGGAAGCGTAAGAAAATTCGCAAATATCGGTGATGTCGTTGTATGTGCTGTTAAACAGGCTACTCCTGGTGGAACCGTAAAAAAAGGTGACGTTGTAAAAGCCGTTATCGTTCGTACTAAACGTGGTATTCGTCGTAAAAATGGATCTTACATCCGTTTCGATGACAATGCAGTTGTAATTATTAAAGATGATAAGACGCCAAAAGGAACTCGTATTTTCGGACCAGTTGCACGTGAATTACGTGACAAAGATTTCATGAAAATCGTTTCATTGGCTCCAGAAGTACTATAGGAGGGTTGCCAAATGAAAATTAAAACAGGTGATAAGGTAATCGTCATTACTGGTGCCGACAAAGGTACAATCGGGGAAGTTAAAAAAGCATTCCCTGCTGAAGACAAAGTAATCGTTGAAGGTGTTAAAATGATCAAAAAACACCAAAAACCAACTCAAGCTAATCCAGATGGTGGAATCATTGAAACAGAAGCTAAAATTCACGTATCTAACGTAATGTTATACGATGAAAAAGCTAAAGCTGGTTCAAGAGTAAGCATGGTTGAAAAAGATGGTCAAAAAGTCCGCGTATTCAAAAAGAGCGGTAAAGAAGTTAAATAGTAGGGAGGAACAAGTATGAATCGTTTAAAAGAAAAATACCAAAATGAAGTAGTCCCTGCAATGATGAAAGAGTTTAACTATAGCTCAGTAATGCAAGCACCAAAAATTGAAAAAGTAGTAATCAATATCGGTGTTGGGGATGCAATTAGCAACTCTAAATTATTAGATGAATCAGTAGCTGAATTAGCTGCTATCACAGGACAACAACCAGTTGTTACTAAAGCAAAAAAATCAATTGCGAACTTCAAATTACGTGAAGGTATGCCAATTGGATGTAAAGTTACATTACGTCGTGAAAAAATGTATGAATTCTTAGATAAATTATTCAACATTTCTCTTCCACGTGTACGTGACTTCCACGGAGTTAGCGATACTAGTTTCGACGGACGTGGTAACTATACATTAGGTATCAAAGAACAAATCATTTTCCCTGAAATTGATTTTGATAAAATCAACCGCTCACGTGGTATGGATATCGTAATCGTAACTACAGCGAATACAAACGAAGAAGCAAAGGCATTATTAACTAAAATGGGAATGCCTTTCGTAAAGAAATAGGAGGAGTTAGAAAATGGCAAAGACAGCAATGAAGATCAAACAACAACGTCCTCAAAAATTCAGTGTTCGTGAATATACTCGTTGTGAAAGATGTGGTCGTCCACACTCAGTATTAAGAAAATATAAAATCTGCCGTGTATGTTTCAGAGATTTAGCTTACAAAGGACAAATCCCTGGAGTTAAAAAGGCAAGTTGGTAAGGAGGCATAAACTATGATTATGACAGATCCAATTGCAGATATGTTAACAAGAGTTCGTAATGCTTTAACTCAAAAGCACGAAACTGTAGCTATGCCTGCAAACAAAGAAAAAGTTGAAATCGCTAAGATTTTAAAAGCTGAAGGATTCATCGAAGACTTCGCAGTTGAAGGTGATGTTAAGAAAACATTAACTATCACATTAAAATACACTGAAGACGGAAAGAAAGTAATTTCTGGTCTTAAACGTATTTCAAAACCAGGTTTACGTGTATACGCTCAAGTTGAAAACTTACCACGCGTATTAAACGGACTTGGAATTGCCATCATCTCTACATCAAACGGAATGATGACTGATCGTGCTGCTCGTAAAGCCAAATGTGGTGGAGAAGTAGTAGCATACATCTGGTAATAAGACAGACATATAGGAGGAAATAAAATGTCACGTATCGGGAATAAACTGATTACCGTTCCTGCAGGTGTTGAAGTAACAGTAGCTGCTGGGAATGAGGTGACTGTTAAAGGACCTAAAGGAACTTTAACTCAAACTTTCAACTCTGCATTAACAATCGAAGTTGAAGGAAATGTAGTCACTGTAAAAAGACCAAATGATGAAAAACACGTTAAACAATTACACGGAACAACTCGTGCTTTATTAAACAACATGGTTGTTGGTGTATCTCAAGGTTACCAAAAGAACTTAAAAGTTGTTGGTATTGGTTACCGTTGTGCTGTTAAGGGATCTAAATTAACATTAAACGTTGGATATTCAAATCCAGTTGAAATCGAAATCCCTAAGACATTAGAAGTTACTTGTTTAGATGCTGCTGGTAAAGTATCTCCAACTGATATCCAAGTTAAAGGAATCAGCAAACAAGAAGTTGGTCAATTTGCAGCTGAAGTTAGAGCTGTACGTAAACCAGAACCTTACAAAGGAAAAGGTATCAAATATGTTGATGAATTTATCCGTCGTAAGGAAGGAAAAACTGCTGGTAAGAAATAGTGGGGAAAGGAAGAATAGAATATGATCAATAAAAAATCACGTAATGAACAACGTATTCGTCGTCACAAACGTGTACGTACAAAAGTATCTGGAACTCCTGAATGCCCACGTTTAAGCGTATTCAGAAGTAACGCTAACATCCACGTACAAATCATTGATGATGTTAATGGAAACACTTTGGTCTCAGCTTCAAGTGTTGACATGAAATTAGAAAATGGTGGAAACATGGAAGCTGCAGTAGCAGTTGGAACTGAAATTGCTAAAAGAGCAGCTGAAAAGAACATCACTGCAGTTGTATTCGACCGTGGTGGATATATCTACACAGGACGTGTAAAAGCATTAGCAGACGCAGCTCGTGAAGCTGGGTTAGAATTTTAGGAGGTCAAAACTATGGCAAATGTTAGAAAACCAAGAAGAGACCAAAAAGAATACGAAACTCAAGTAATCACTATCAACCGTGTTACTAAAGTAGTTAAAGGTCGACGTCGTTTCCGTTTCGCTGCATTAGTAGTAGTTGGTGATCACAAAGGTAAAGTTGGTATCGGTACTGGTAAAGCAAACGAAGTACCTGATGCAATTCGTAAAGCAGAAGAAGATGCTAAGAAAAATGTATTTACAGTTCCAACTGTAGGTACAACTATTCCTCACGAAATTGTAGGAACATTCGGTGCTGGACAAGTATTCATGCGTCCTGCAGTTGAAGGTACTGGGGTTATCGCAGGTGGTGCTGCTCGTGCAGTATTAGAATTAGCTGGTATCAACGATATCATGACTAAATGCATCGGATCTCGTACAAAAATCAACGTTGTTCGTGCAACTGTTGAAGGATTAAAGAGTTTAAAAACAGTAGAAGAAGTTGCTGCCATCCGTGGTAAGAAAATTTCTGAAATTCGTTAATAGGAGGTTACGAAAATGAAATTACATGAAATGAGTTTAACTTATAATCGTAAAGAACGTAACCGTGTAGGACGTGGTCCAGGAAGCGGAAACGGAAAAACTGCTGGACGTGGTCAAAAAGGACAAAACGCACGTAGTGGTGGTGGAGTTCGTTTAGGATTTGAAGGGGGTCAAACTCCTATCTCTAGACGTTTACCAAAACGTGGATTCACAAACATTAACCGTAAGGAATATGCTTGTGTAAATGTTGCAACATTAAATCGTTACGAAGATGGAACAGAAGTTACTATCGCTTTATTATTAGAAGATGGTGTTGTTAAAAAAGAACTATCTGGATTAAAAGTGTTAGGTAATGGAGAATTAACAAAAAAATTAACAGTTAAAGCTGTTAAATTCTCAGCTTCAGCTAAAGAAGCTATTGAAAAAGTAGGCGGAACTGCTGAGCAAATTTAATGTTTGCTTCTATTAAGGCACTTTGGGTAAATAAGGATATTCGTAACAGAATCTTATTTACTCTCTTTGCTTTTCTTGTATACCGTTTAGGATCTGCTATTACAGTACCTGACGTTGATACAACATCATTAGTTGCTGGTGTTGGAGAAAGCTCATTCTTATCAATGATTAACCTTCTAGGTGGTGGGGGATTGGAACAATTCTCTATCTTTGCCCTAGGGGTTTCTCCATATATCACGGCATCAATCATTATCCAAATGTTAAGTATGGATGTAATTCCATCTTTAACAGAACTTGCTAAAGGTGGAGCAATTGGACGTAAAAAATTAGACAAATATACTCGTTATTTAGGTGTAGTATTTGCTTTTGTTCAATCATTCTCATTAATTTATGGATTCTCGAAAGCTTACCCAACATTATTTATTAATGGGGCAAACTTATCAAATATGATGTACACTGCTACAATCTTTACAGCTGGAACAATGTTCTTAGTTTGGATTGGGGATCAAATTTCAACAAAAGGTATTGGGAATGGTATTTCCATGGTAATCATGGCTGGTATCGTAGGACGTTTACCTAACCAATTTTCTTCTGCATGGAATACATTGGTTGGGGCAGACGCAACAGTTAAAAATGGTATGATGTTATTCGTAGCCTACATTATTTGTTACTTATTAATTATTGTATTTGTTACATTAATTAACACTGGAGAAAGAAAAATTCCTATTCAATATACTTCTAGCTCTATTGCATTAAGTAAACAAAGTAAATCAAACTATTTACCATTAAAAATTAACTCTGCGAGTGTAATTCCAGTCATCTTCGCTTCATCAATTATGATGGCACCTTTACAAATCGCTGGATTCTTTGCTAGTAATGATACAGTTTCAGCAATGAATAAATGGTTAGGAATGAGAACTTGGTATTCATTATCAATCTATGTATTCTTGATCTTATTCTTCACTTTCTTCTATACAAAGATGCAAGTAAATCCAGAAAAAATTGCTGAAAACTTAGGTAAGTCTGGTTCATATATTCCAAGTGTTCGTCCTGGAACTGAAACTAAAGACTATATTGATAGAGTATTATCTCGTATTACAGTATTCGGAGCAATTGCTCTTGCAATTATCGCAGTTATCCCTCACTTAATGCCTTTGATTTGGCCAGATCTACCTTCATCAATGGCTCTTGGTGGTACAGGGTTAATTATCGTAGTCGGTGTTGCTATTGAAACAGTTAGACAAGTACAAGGTTTAATTACTCAAAAAGCATATAAGAGTTACTACGATCAATACTAAAATTATTTAGGAGAAAAGAAATGAACATTTTTATTATGGGTGCTCCAGGTTCAGGTAAAGGAACTTTCTCTGCTCAAATCAAAGAAGAATTTAACTTGAACCACATTTCAACAGGAGATATCTTCCGTGCTAACATCGCTGGAGGAACTGAACTAGGTTTAGCTGCTAAAGCATATTCTGAAAAAGGTTTATTAGTTCCTGATGAAATTACTAACAAAATGGTTAAAGAATATTTAAACAACCTAGAAGATAAGAAAAATGGTTATTTATTAGATGGATATCCTCGTACTTTAGATCAAGCTAAAGCTTTCGAAGAAATGACAAAAGGAACTGATTTAGAAGTAGATAAAATCGTTCTTATGGATGTTTCATTTGATGAATTAACTCGTCGTATTACTGGACGTCGTACTTGTAAAAAGTGTGGAGAAATCTACAATATTTATTCAAAACCAACAAAAGTTGAAGGTATTTGTGATAACTGTGGAAGTCCATTAACACAAAGAAAAGACGATAATGAAGAATCTTTAAAAGTTCGTTTAAATGAATATGCAAACAATACTGAACCAGTAATTGCATACTATGAACCAAAAGGTATCGTTTCTAAAATTGATGCTTCAAAATCAATGGAAGAAATTTGGCCAGTTTTAAAAGAAACCTTGAAAAAATAAAAAAATGCGCTTATAATGAATAAGCGCATTTATTGCGCTATGAAATAGTGTATCACGTTTCTACTAAAATCCGCATATTTATATACGCATTTTAGCAGGGCTAATAAAATACGTGATCGGAAAGGAAAACTAAAATGAAAGTAAGACCATCCGTAAAACCAATTTGCGACAAATGTAGAGTCATCAAAAGAAAAGGTCGCGTAATGGTGATTTGTGAAAATCCAAAACACA
>JAGHTX010000218.1 GCA_018065105.1 Bacillota bacterium | reverse complement strand
GCTATCTTTCCAGCTGTTGGTTCCGTTCTTTCCTGGTTGTTTTTAAAAGAAAGAATTTCTATACAGCGCTGGATCTTCTTATGTCTTACCCTGATGGGGGTATTTGGACTTAGCTATTCTTCCCAGCTGGATATCCATAATCTCTTTATGGGAATCTTAGGGGTTTTGATGTGCTCTTTAGGATGGGGAAGTGAAGCGGTTATATTGGCAAAATCTTTACAAGAGGAAGAGGTAAAAGATGAATATATCCTACCAATTCGGCAGGCGAGTTCCGCTCTTTTCTACGGGCTCATTCTTCTTCCGGGATTAAAAGGATATTCTTTATTGTCCATCGTTATTATTGATTTACGAGTATGGGGCTGGATTGGTTTGGCTTCCTTTTTTGCGAGCGTTTCCTATTTGTGTTATTATCGGGCAATTTCTATTATAGGAGCGGCAAAGGCCATGGCATTAAACGTTTCTTATTCGGCCTGGGCGCTTATTTTTAGTGTCCTTTTATTTCAAAATACGGAGCTTTTAAATCCAGTGACGATTCTTTGTACCCTGGTGGTATTGATTTGTGGTATTTTAGCCGCTACGGATTTTGAAACTTTGTTATAATGGAAAAGGTAAAAATGAAAAAAATGGAGGTTTATCATATATGGCAGAACAAAAATCAATTTTTAGAAAAAAGAGTTTGGAAAGAATCGAATCACCAGAAAGTCTGGATCAGTATTTGCGTGTAACCACACCAGGAACTTGGGCTTTTTTGATCTCGTTGATCATTTTTCTAGTAGGGATTGTCTTCTGGGGAAGTTTTGGAACTTTAACTTCTACCATCCAGACAGCGGTTATTTCCAGAGAGAATCAAACGTATTGTTTGGTGCCAGAAAACTCAATTTCGCAGGTAATCGAGGATCGTAAGATTCAAATCAACGATAAAGAATATGAATTAAAACCCGGAACCATCAATCCATTAACGATCAGTGAAGAGGTTGACCAATATACGCGTGCAGCGGGAAATCTTAAAATTGGGGATGTTGTCTATCCGGTGAGCGTGGATGCGAAGCTGGAAGATGGAATTTATTCTGGAACCATTGTTACAGAAACCATTCATCCAATTCAATTGTTGACAAACTAAAGAGGTAAATGTGTATGGCAAAGAAAACAATAAAAAAGCCAGTCACTAAGGGATATGTGAAAGTTCCGGTCATTATGCAGATGGAAATGCTGGAATGTGGAGCTGCCTCTTTATGTATGATTATGGCTTATTATGGAAAATGGATCACCTTGGAACAGGCGCGTGTAGATTGCGGGGTTTCTCGAGATGGTTCCAATGCGAGAAATATCATGAAGGCAGCACGAAGCTATGGGATGGAAGTGCATGCCTATCGTTTAGAACCGGAATCTTTATTCGAAGAAGGACCTTTCCCTTGTATCATTCACTGGGGATTTAATCACTTCGTGGTATTGGATGGTTTTAAAAAGAACAAACATGCGATTTTAAACGATCCCGCCAGAGGTCGTGTGGAAGTCAGCTGGGAAGAGTTTGACAGAGAGTTCACGGGTATTTGTATGACCATTGAACCCGATGAAGGCTTTGTTCCTAGTGGTAAAAAGAAATCGGCTTTTGCGTTTGCGAAAGAACGTTTAAAAGGAACCCAGACAGCGGTCTTGTTTGTGGTTTTAATGACCCTTGTAACTTCGTTGATGGGCATTATATCGCCTGTCTTTAGTCGAATTTTCCTGGACCGTTTATTGAGTGGAAAGAACTTAGACTGGTTTGGTCCTTTTATGCTTGCGCTTTGTGTGTTTAGTCTTGTGAGTATTATGGCATCCTGGGCAAGTGCCATCTATTCTTTACGTATTCAGGGAAAAATGGCGAGTGTAGGAAATGCGAGTTATTTGTGGAAGGTACTTCGTTTACCGATGCAGTTCTTTAGTCAGAGAATTCCTGGGGACATTGCCCAGCGCCAACAAACCAATGCGAGCATTGCCAATTCTATTGTGAATATGTTTGGTCCTTTGGTGATCAACGTAGGCATGATGTTCTTTTATTTGATTATTATGCTTCGTTATTCGGTCTTGTTAACGTGCATTGGGGTAGGTTCTATTTTCTTAAATATAGCCGTATCCGCCTATGTATCGAATAAGCGAATCAATATTACGCGCGTGCAAATGCGTGACAGTGCCAAGCTTTCGGGGGCTACGGTTTCGGGAATCAGTATGATCGAAACCATTAAATCGGCTGGCGCTGAAAAGGGGTATTTTGATAAATGGGCTGGGTACCAGGCGAGTGTGAATAGTGCCGAAGTGAAATATGCACGCTTGAATCAATTTTTAGGCTCTCTTCCAGCCACTATCAACAGTATTGCGAATATGTTGGTTTTTGGTCTAGGAATCTGGTTGGTTATTACGGATCAAAACCATTTTACCGTAGGTATGGTTATGGCCTTCCAGGGCTTCCTTTCCAGCTTTTTAACACCGGCAAACTCTTTAATTAGTGCTGGCCAATCGTTCCAGGAAATGATTACCGAAATGGAACGTGTGGATGATGTCATGAGTTATCCGGAAGATGCTTGTTTTGAGCCTCGTGAAAAGAAAGAGGATTATGCGAAATTAAGTGGAAAGATCGAAATGAGGAATATTACGTTTGGATATTCTCGTTTATCCGATCCATTGATCGAAAACTTCAGTATGGTCGTAGAACCAGGGAAAAAAGTAGCCTTTGTTGGACAATCGGGTTGTGGTAAGAGTACCCTTGCCAAGTTGTTAAGTGGATTGTATCAGCCATGGAGTGGGGAAATCTTATTTGATGGCAAGCCTATGAAAGATATCGATCGTAATGTGTTTACGGGTTCTCTATCGGTAGTCGATCAGGATATTACTTTGTTTGATGATACAATTACCGAAAATATTAAGATGTGGGATAGTTCCATTGAAGATTTTGAAGTGATCATGGCCGCTCGTGATGCGGGGATTCACGATGATATTATTCAAAAGAATGGTGGATATCAGCACAAATTATTAGAAGGTGGTCGTGACCTTTCAGGGGGACAAAAACAGCGTTTGGAAATTGCCCGTGCCTTAGCGCAGGATCCTACCATTTGTATCATGGATGAGGCAACCAGTGCGTTGGATGCGAAGACTGAATTTGAAGTTGTGAACAGTATCAGTGAACGAGGAATTACTTGTATTGTGATTGCGCATCGATTAAGTACGATTCGCGATTGCGATGAAATTATTGTATTGGATAATGGCCACGTCGTGGAACGTGGTACCCACGATGAGCTATATGCCTTGAATGGGGTATATACAAGTTTAGTAACGAATGAATAGAAAGGAATAGTTATGGGTTGGTTTGACGAGCAGATTGAATATAGAAAAAAGCGTGAATTGGACTTATTATCGGATTCCTTTCAAAATATTGCCAAGTCCATTACCGGTCATAAAATCGGAGAAGGCTGGATCGATGAGGGAGCGGATATTAAGGATGCTCTTTCACAATTGTTGAAGTATTTTAACGTAAAAGGAAAAGAAGTTCCTGCAAAGTATAAGGAATTCGATCAAATTCTAGAGTATCAATTTTCAAACTCTGGAATTATGTATCGTGAAGTGGAATTGTCTGCAGGCTGGAGCAAGGATGCGATGGGAGCCATGATGACCACTTTGGAAGATGGTTCGGTTATTGCACTGATTCCGGGAAGAGTGGGAGGATTTGATTATATCGATCCGAAGACAAGTAAATTAATTCATGTAAATAGTAAGATCGAAAAGAGCATTGGAACACAGGCGTATTGTTTCTATCGTCCTTTTCCGAATCGTGCCATTCAGTTAAAAGATGTTTTCTTGTATATGAAAGAGTGTCTAACTTCTTGGGATTATACGAGTTTTGTACTAAGTTGTGCAATCGTAACCTTGATTGGAATGTTGATGCCTAAACTATCACAAATCTTAACGGGATATGTGGTGGATAATAAAAGCTTACAGTTACTGGTAGCGGTTATGGTTTTTATGTTCTGTGTCACTATTTCTTCGACTTTATTTGGCATCATTCGTCAGTTATTGTTGACAAGAATCAACATTAAGATGAATGTCAACGTAAGTGCAGCAACCATGATGCGTGTTCTTTCTTTGCCAGCAAGTTTCTTTAAAGATTATTCGGCAGGGGAATTGAATCAGTATCTAACGTATATGAATTCGCTTTGCTCAACGATTGTCGATTCTTTCTTATCGACAGGTTTGACTGGCTTATTCTCTTTGGTGTACATTACCCAGATTTTTGGCTATGCGAAGTATTTGGTGGTTCCTTCTTTGATCGTTACCTTTGTGACATTGTTGATTTCTATGATCTCGGCTATGATGCAGATGGCAATTTCCAAAGAAAGAATGATGCTGGTGGCTAAGGAAAAAGGGTTAACGTATTCTTTGATTTCGGGAATTCAGAAGATTCGTTTAGCGGGAGCAGAAAATCGTGCCTTTTCGAAATGGGCCAATCTTTATTCGCAAGAAGCGAGTCTGGAATACAATCCACCGGCTATGATCAAATTGAATACCGTTTTTGTACAGGCCGTATCGATGATTGGAACCATCGTTATGTATTATGTAGCGGTACAGAATCATATTCGTATTGCGGATTACTATGCCTTTAATGCGGCCTATGCCTACATTTCTACCGCTTTTGCCTCACTTGCTTCAGTGGGTGTTTCGATTGGTACCATTCGTCCGATTCTGGATTTGATCAAACCTTTAATGGATGCCCAACCGGAAATCGAAGATGGAAAGGAAACGGTCACTTCCTTATCTGGAAACATTGAGTTCTCGCATGTTAGTTTCCGTTACGATGCGGATGCGCCTTATATCATTGAAGACATGAATTTGATCATTCAGGCTCGACAATATGTGGCAATCGTTGGTAAGACGGGTTGTGGAAAGTCAACGTTAATGCGTTTGTTGCTTGGTTTTGAAACACCAACACGTGGTACGATTTTCTTTGATCGTAAGGATAGTAAGCGTCTGGATATGAAGTCCATTCGTAAAAACATTGGTACGGTCATGCAGGATGGGAAACTGTTTGGAGGAAGTCTGTTTGAAAATATTACCATTTCCAATCCAAGTTTAACTTTAGACGATGCCTGGAAGGCTGCTGAGATTGCGGGTATGAAAGAGTCTATTGAAAAAATGCCAATGGGAATGAATACGATGGTGCAAGAAGGTGGCGGTGGTATTTCGGGTGGTCAAAGACAACGTTTATTGATTGCTCGTGCGGTTGCGACAAAACCGAAAATCCTGTTGCTGGATGAAGCGACTTCGGCTTTGGATAACATTACGCAAAAAAATGTTTCGGATGCCTTGGATAAGATGCGTTGTACGCGTATTGTGATCGCCCATCGTTTATCTACGATTCGCCATTGTGATCGAATTTTGGTACTGGATGGTGGTCGTATTGTGGAAGATGGTACATACGATCAATTGATTGAAAAGAATGGATTGTTTGCCGAACTGGTCGAAAGACAAAGAATTGGAGAGAAAATTTAGCGTGTATTTGCACGCTTTTTCTTTTGGGTAATGTCAAAACTAGAAAGTATGTTATAATATCGAAGTGTACGGAAAGGGTGTGAATGTTTTTCTATGAAAAGTAGATTGTGGTTGGGTTTGATGAGTTTGATCACATTTTTATGTTTAGAAGCATTGACTCTTTTTGGATATGGATATTTAACGGATCAGGCTTTCGTACTTACGATACGAGATATTAAATTTATTTTTGTGGCGATCTTGCTGGCTTGTGTGTTCTTTATCTGGCTGACTAATGTCTTTTTAGGGTCTCGAAGAGTTATCCGTAATCGTCGTAAAAGAAGCTATCGGTATCGAATGGTTTCTTTATGGATGAGTCTTGCGGCCATTCTTTTGGTACCTGTTACTGTACTAGCTGGGTTTGGGTATCGTAATTTTTTAGATTATCCAGGTCTTAGACCGTATGAAAAAGCGATTTCTAAGAGTTATTATATGGGTTATGTTTTAGGAGCGGATGGTTTATCCAGACATGGTGCCTGGCAAGGGGATCTGATTGTAGCGCATGCGATGGGTGGTATTGATAATCGTACGTATACTTTGTCGAAGGAAGCGTTTGAATTAAATTATAGTAAGGGATTCCGTGTTTTTGAATTGGATTTTTCAACGACTCTGGATGGCGATATCGCACTTTGTCACTATTGGGATACAAAGAAAAACGGGCAAAAGAACATCCCGACTACTGAACAGTTTCTATCGCAAAAGGTTTCCAAGAAATATACCCCTTTGATGTTGAAGGACTTTTTTCAATATATGAAGGAACACAAGGATATTTGGGTCGTAGGGGATACGAAAGAGGATGTAGCATCGGTGTATGCGACCATTCTTCAGGAAGCGAAGGAAGAAAACTGCGTTGAGGTGCTTGACCGGTTCTTGATTCAATTTTTGGATGCGGAACAATACGATATTATTTCGAGCATCTATGATTTTAAGAGCTATATCTATGGTAGCTATATGTATTGGGATGGCAGCGAAGAAATGTTTGAACAGATTTGTGAATATTGTATGGATCATCAAATTGATTCGGTTTCGATGTGGAACTATTACTGTCGTCCGGATATTGTTTCCATTGCGGATCGTTATAGTCTGGATGTTTACGTGCATAGTGAGAACAATTTAACTTCGGCGGTTGAATTTTTAAATATGGGTGTGAGAGGTATCTATACAGATTTTATTGAACCTTCTCAGTTAGGAGGCTAGAAGTATGAAACGAATTTGGATGTTGTTAGTTTGTGTCTGTCTTTTGGTCGGATGCTCTTCTTCCCGTATTGAGAAGAGCCGTTTGGAAGTATTGGGGGGTTCGATTGATGGAAACAGGTATATAAATTCGTATTTTAATATTATTGCCGATTTAGATGAAAGCTGGCAGGTAGAGAGTGAAGATAACCTAAATTCTAAGAAAGAATTTACCAAAAATGGTTCGGCTATTGTTGTTTTTTATGCACATCGCGATTATGGATTGCAGAGTGCCAATGTCTTGATCGAAGATATTAACTATAACTCGGATGAAGAGGATTTGATTGATCTGGTTGCTGGTTCAATTCGAAGTGATTTTGAAAAGCAGGGAATGAAAAATGTTTCACAGGATGTGGAAAGGGTGGATTATGTAGGTAAGGAAGCGATTTGTATTCTTACCACTGCCTTTTTAACAACCAATCGTAGTAAAGAGGTTCCCGTATTTTCAAAACAATATATACTTGAAAAAAATAGATATGTGGCGATTATCAACCTGTGTTCCTTACAGGAGGATCATTTAGAAGAGATGTCGTCGTATTTCTATCATTTGGATTAAAAAGGGAGCGAATAGATTTCGCTCCTTAAATTTCTGCGATTACTTCAACTTCTAATAGGGCACCCTTAGGGATAGCGGCTACCTGGAAGCAGGATCTTGCGGGTTTATTGACAAAATATTGTCCATAAACTTCATTAAATGCCGCAAAATCATTGATATCGGCTAATAAACATGTCGTTTTAACGGCTTTTTCTAGACTTGTTCCAGAAGCTTCTAAAACGGCTTTTAAATTTTCCATTACTTGTTTGGTTTGAACTTTGATGTCACCTTGTGCCAATTCTCCAGTTTCGGGAATGATTGGAATTTGTCCAGAAGTAAAAACGAGTCCGTTTACCACGATTGCTTGGGAGTATGGTCCAATGGCAGCTGGTGCTTTTTCGGTATAAATTTTATTCATAATTGTGGTTTCCTTTCTAGTTATTATTGTCTTCTTTTTTTTATATTTGTCAAATTTTCTAGGCTATTGAAAATATTTTCATTTGTGAAAAAGTTAACTTGAAAACATCTGTATAAATGCGAAAAAAAGATTGATAAAGGATGTCATTTTGTTTATAATTTGCATGTAATTGTTCATGGAAAATGAGCAAAGATATCGAAAGGAAGAGTAAAAAAATGAAAAAACTTTTATCAATGGCACTTGCTACTGCAATGGGTTTATCTTTAGTAGCTTGTGGTGGTGGATCTAGTTCAGAAGATGGTGTTGTTTACACTTACAGTTCAGAATTAGATATCAAAAACTTGGACTCAGCTGATGCTGATGATGGATGTTCATTATCTGCAATTCACGCCGTAACAGATGGTTTAATGAAATTAGACGCTGATGGTAAATTAGTAAACGGTGTTGCTGCAGATGTTAAAGTAAGTGATGACCAATTAACTCACACTTACACAATCCGTGATGATGCAAAATGGTCAAACGGAGACGATGTAACTGCTAACGACTTCGTATACGCTTGGCACCGTATTTTCAAAAACAATGGTAACTATTCTTACATGTTCGGTGATGGAATCGCTTCAATCGAAGGTGTAGATGAAATTTTCGCAAAAATTGACAACGAAGAAGAAGTAACTGATGAAGATATCAACAAAATGGCAGTTAAAGCTGTTGATGATAAAACTTTAGAAGTTAAAACTACAATTCCTGTATCATTCTTTGATGAATTAATGACTTTCCCATGTTTCTTCCCAATCAACGAAAAATTCGCTGAAGAACAAGGTGAATCTTATGGTAAATCAGCAGATACAGTATTAGGTAACGGTGCATTCGTTATGACTAACTGGGAACCAGGATCAGTTGCTGAATACAAAAAATCAGAAACTTACTATGATGCTGCTAACGTTAAAATTGACAAGTTAGTTATGAAACTTGTACAAGACCCAGCTGTTGCTGCTACTTCATTCGAAAATGGTGAAACAGACTTTGCTCCAATCAACTCAGACTTAGTTGACAAATACAAAGAAGAAGAATCATATGTACAAATTAATGAAGGTTACTTATTCTACTTACAATTAAATTTAGGTAACAAAGATTTAGCTAACGAAAATGTTCGTAAAGCATTAGCTGCTGCAATCGATCGTGAAGACTTCTGTGAACACGTATTAAAAGATGGTTCTAAACCTGCTGGTGGATTCGTTCCTGCTGGATTATCAATCAGCCCTGCTGGTGAAGACTTCCGTGCTCAAGCTGGATCATATGTATCTTACGATGTTGCTGAAGCTCAAAAATTATTAGATGCTGGATTAAAAGAATTAGGTAAAAAATCTATCACATTACGTATTACTTACGGTACTGATGAATCTCCAATGGATAAGATGGCTACTTACTTACAAAACGCATTCTCTTCATTAGAAGGATTAGAAATCGAAATGGTAGCTACTACTAAACAAGACCGTATCTACAACAAACAAAAGAACCGTGACTTCGACATCGCTTGTACTCGTTGGGGTCCAGACTATGGAGATCCAACTACATATTTAACTTTAATGTTAACTGGAAACTCTAACAACTACGGTGATTACACTAACGCTAAATACGATGAATTAATGGAAAAAGTAGCTAAAGGTGTAGATTTAAATGAACGTTGGCAAAATATGTTAGACGCTGAAAAAGTATTAATGGAAGAAATGGGTGTTATCCCTGTATTCGAAAAAGGTACTGCAACATTACAAAACCCTGCTGTTAAAGGTATGTTATGCCGTCCAGTAGGTGTACCTTACACATTTGCTTACGTTGCAAAATAAGATTTTTTGAATAATCAATGACGATTAGGCACAATTCTAAAATTGTGCCTATTTTTAGAAAAAAGGAGGAAATTTGAATGAGTAAATCGACAATGAAGTATATCGGTAAGCGTTTAGTTATTTCCTTAATGACTTTATTAGTAATCTTGATTGTTTTGTTCTTAATGGTTAAGTTCCTTCCTGGTTCTCCAATTAACAATGAAAAATTATCGGATGCGGCTCGTCACGCAATCGAAGTGAAGTACGGTTTGGATAAACCGATTCCGGTTCAATTCTTATTGTACTTAAAATCAATGTTAACTGGTGACTTTGGGGTTTCTTATAACTTATACAAAGACATGAAAGTTGCTACTTTAGTTGGAAAGGCTGCTGGTATTTCATTTATTTACGGTATCGTTGCGGTAGTAATTGGTACTGGTATTGGTATGTTATTGGGTGTTTTCGCTGCATTAAAGAAAAACACAATCTGGGATACATTGGCTACAGTTATTTCTGTATTGGGTGTTTCCATTCCATCTTTCGTATTCGCAATGTTAATTTTGATCGTATTTGCTTCTAAATTAAGAATTTTACCTTCTGGATATAGTTCTTCGAAGGCTGTCTATTCTTCAATTATGCCTATTGCCGCTCTATCTGTAGGGGTAATTGCTAACGTTGCTCGTTTCACTCGTACTGAAATGGTTTCTGTATTAACAAGTGAATATATGACTTTAGCGAAGGCAAAAGGGTTAGATCGTAAATCATTAATTATGAAACACGCGTTACGTAATGCGTTAATTCCTGTTATCACTATCTTAGGACCAATCCTTGTTAACTTAATGACTGGTACCATGGTAGTTGAAAAGATTTGTTCAGTACCTGGATTAGGTAAATTGTTAGTAAACTCTATTACATCAAATGACTACAACATTATCTTAGCTTGTTCATTCTTATATGCCGCTATGTATATCATCATGATGTTAATTATCGACGTTTCTTACGGTATTATCGACCCTCGTATTCGTTTAGGAAAGGATGAGAAATAGTATGGATTGGGAAAATTTTGAATTCTTACCAGATGATTTTGAATTGGTAGGAGATAAACAAGACATTACCAAAGACGAAGTAACTCCTTCTTTGCCTGGATGGAAGGATGCTTTAATTCGTTTCTCTAAGAACAAAGGGGCTGTTATTGGGGTAGTGGCTATCCTTGCCATTGCTTTATTGGCAATTTTTGCACCAATGTTCTCTAGCTGGAAATACGATGCGATTGATACTTCAATTCAAAATATCAAACCTTGTGCAGAACACTTATTTGGTACAGACGCTTATGGTCGTGACTTATTTGTACGTACTTGGCAAGGTACTCGTATTTCATTATTCATCGCTTGTGTAGCTATCTTTATCGACGTAGTTGTTGGTATGACTTATGGATTGATTTCTGGTTACTTTGGTGGAGTTGTTGACTCTGTATTACAACGTATCCAAGAAATAATTAACTCTATTCCTACATTAGTTGTATTAACATTATTATTGATGGTTATGAAAGCCAGCTTGTTCACAATTATCGTTGCCTTATCGTTCACAGAATGGATTGGTATGAGCCGTATTACTCGTGCGCAAGTATTAAAAATCAAAGAAGAAGAATTCGTTCTTGCTTCTCGTACATTAGGAGCGAGTGATTTCTTTATCATTTTCAAAGAAATCTTACCGAATATTTATTCACAAATGATCATCATGGTTATGATGTCTATTCCTAACGCAATTTTCTATGAAGCATACTTATCTTTCGTAGGTTTAGGTCTTCCTATCCCTGCTGCTTCATTAGGTACATTGATCAACGATGGATTCGAAAAAATTACTGTTTATCCATATCAAATGGTTATTCCTGTAATCGTATTCTCTGTATTAATGTTAAGCTTTAACTTATTTGGTGACGGTCTACGTGATGCCTTAGACCCAACAATGAAGGAGATGTAATCTATGGATACAAGAAAGAAAATTCTAGAAGTCAAAGATTTAAAGATCTCGTTCAAAACAGATGGTGGAACTGTAAAAGCCATTCGTGGAGTAAACTTAGCACTTCACCAAGGTGAAACAATCGCTATCGTAGGGGAATCGGGATCTGGTAAATCCGTAACTACAAAAGCTATCATGGGTATTTTAGCTGGTAACGGTAGTATCGATGGTGGTCAAATCTTATATCGCTGGACTGACGAAAATAGTGGAGAAGAAAAAGAAGTTGACTTAGTAAAAGTGGATGAAAGCTTTATGCAAAAGGAAATCCGTGGTCGTAAGATTGCCATGGTATTCCAAGATCCAATGACTTCATTAAACCCAACTATGACTATTGGTAACCAAATTATGGAACCAATGATTCACCACTATGGTATTTCTAAAGACGAAGCTTATAAAAAAGCGGTTGAATTATTAGACTTAGTAGGTATTACAGATCCAGAACGTCGTATGCCTACATACCCTCACCAACACTCTGGTGGTATGCGTCAACGTGTTGTTATTGCGATTGCCTTAGCTTGTGATCCATACGTTATGATCTGTGACGAACCAACAACAGCCTTAGACGTAACAATCCAAGCTAAATTCTTGGAATTAGTACAAGATATTCAAAAGAAGAAAAACTTATCTGTAATCTATATCACACACGACTTAGGTGTAGTTGCGAAGGTTGCTGATTATGTTAACGTAATGTATGCTGGTAAGATCGTAGAAACTGGAACTATTGATGAAATTTTCTATGATCCACGTCACCCTTATACTTGGGGTCTATTATCAGCGATGCCAGATTTGGATACAGACGATGATGAATTGTATACAATCCCTGGTACTCCACCTAACCTAGCACACGAAGTAAAAGGAGATGCGTTTGCTCCTCGTAATCAATTTGCCCTAAATATCGATTTACGTGTAGAACCTCCTATGTTTGATGTAGAAGGATCGGAAACACACAAAGTTGCTTCTTGGTTAATGCACCCAAAAGCACCAAAAATCGAAATGCCTAAAGAATTGAAACACAGATTAGAAAAGATGAAGGAGGCAGCTAAGTAATATGGCACAAGAACCTATTTTAGTAGTAAAAGACTTGAAACAATACTTCAAAGTAAGCCGTTCCTTCACTGTTAAAGCAGTAGATGGTATCTCTTTTGATATCATGCCTGGAGAAACTTACGGTTTAGTAGGAGAATCTGGTTCTGGTAAATCAACAACTGGACGTAGTATTATTCGTCTTTATAAACCAACAGCTGGTCAAATTACTTTCAACGGAAAAGACATTTCTGGAAAGATGTCAAAAGAAAGTATTAAAGAACTTCGTACACACATGCAAATGATTTTCCAAGACCCTATGGCTTGTTTAAACCCTCGTAAAAAAGTTGTAGACATCATCGGGGAAGGATTGGATATTCACCATGCATATTCTTCTATGGAAGAAAGAAACGAAAAAGTATATCAAATGTTAGAATTGGTTGGTCTTTCTCGTGAATTCGCTACTCGTTATCCTCACCAATTCTCTGGTGGACAACGTCAACGTATCGGTATTGCTCGTGCCTTGATCATGAATCCAGACCTAATTATAGCCGATGAAGCGATTTCTGCCTTAGACGTATCAATCCAAGCGCAAGTTGTTAACTTGATGAAGAAAATCCAAAAAGAAATGGGTGTCGCAATTCTATTCATTGCCCACGACTTATCGATGGTTAAGTACATTTCGGACCGTATCGGGGTACTTCACTTAGGACACTTAGTAGAAGCAGGAACTAGTGATGAAATTTTCGCAAATCCAATTCACCCTTATACAAAATCTTTATTAAGTGCGATTCCTCATCCAAACCCACGTGTTGAAAAGACTCGTAAGTCTTTCACATACGATAAAAAAGCAGAAGGTATTGACTATACAGTTGGTACTCAACACTTTGTTTCGGATACACACTACGTATTGGCTACAGATGAAGAATTCGAAAAATGGACTAAGTAATTAGACATTGCCTTCAAAGGGAGTTTATTGATAACTCCCTTTTTCATTTTATGTTATAATTCGATTGGTGATGAAAAATGAGTTATAAGTTTTTTACATACGATATTACAGAGTATAAAAGATTTGAGAATAAGTTAAATGAACTGAGTAAAAAGGGAATCAATCCCATTGAGATGGGCTATGTTTCTTCTTTTGAAAAGAGTGATAAGCAATATTTTTATACGATCGATGTGTTAAAGGAAGAAAAAAACAATCCAAAGAAATTGGTTCGAAATCATTTGATCAATTTATACGATAAATACGATTATCGTTATGTGGGAAGTTATGGAAACATGATTTTCTTTCGCTGTGAATCGCAAAGAAAACTTCCTAAGGGTAGAGAAACTATTCGACAAAATTATTTAGAAAATGCCTGGACCACACGAATGGTTTTAACTTGTATCTTGTTTGTGGCTGTAGTATTTACTGTTAGCTATTCCTTCCTGCAAAAGGATATCCGTCATTTATTAACAGATGGAGAGATTTTATTCCAATACTTTTCTCCTGTTCTTTTTTCTGGAATTGCGCTTATTGGTTTGAGTGGGGCACTACGAAGCTTTCAATATAAGGCGCATAAAGAAGTAACGGATACATTTGTAAAGCCGTTAGGGATTGTACTGATTGTCTGTTCAATTCTTATGGCGATTGTTGGTAGTGTATTGGATGTGGTCGAAAGAGGAAACGCACCTATTGATGATTCTATCTTGACTTTAGAGACCATTGGTCTTCCTTCCAAAAAAGCGGGAGAATATTCCTATTCGGAAAGTATGAAGGTAAGCGCAAAATCGTATTTGGATCAAAACCAAGAAGGTGAATTGTTGTTTAGTGTTGTATACGAAGTTAAAGGAGATCCTAAAGAATATTTTGAAACTTT
The DNA here is from genome assembly GCA_018065105.1 of Bacillota bacterium. GTDB lineage: Bacteria > Bacillota_I > Bacilli_A > Erysipelotrichales > Erysipelotrichaceae > Floccifex. The sequence goes on along the minus strand of JAGHTX010000218.1, from coordinate 397 downwards.
TAAAGAAGAGTATTTATCTAAGTACAATGAAGAAGTGGAAAAGAATGTGTATGTATACAAAATTGAGACAGAAAATGACTCGATGATTGCGATGATTGGAAATAAAATCATAGAAATTACAAGTTCTGAAGATTTATTAAAGGATAATATTTATAAAAAAATTATAAAATTTTATCAATAGCTACCCAAAGTAGCTATTTTTTAAATGCATGGAGAGCCCATAAAATAAGGGTATGAAGGAAAAGGGATAAAAAAGATAAAAAAAATAGGAAAAAAAGTTTGACAATGGAAGAGGGGTTTGGTATATTAATGGAGCGTCATCGAGGCGCGGAAGAGATAGCTCTTTGAAAACTGAACAGGAATTATAAGAAATTTATAAACCAGAACGTCAATTTCG
>JAGHTX010000104.1 GCA_018065105.1 Bacillota bacterium | reverse complement strand
TAAATGCGATCTATTCCGATTTGAATGTTAAAGTCATCGTACAAAGCTAATCACAACGGTTAGCTTTCTTGTATGTTTGACTGCACGCAAGGTGCAAAAATAGAATAATTTTATCAAAGGAGAAGAAAGTATGAAATGTAAAAAATGTGGAAATGAACTACCGGAAAATTGTTCCTTTTGCCCAAACTGTGGAGAAAAAGTAGAATCACAATCGCATGTAAAAACCATTCAATTAAAATGTTCTGTATGCGGTGGAATGATGGAAGTGGATGCAAATAAAGAAAAGATCACTTGTCCATTCTGTGGAACTGAAGAAATCATCGTAGACAGTGATGCTGTAGCTGTAGAAAAAATTAAAAGAGATGTAGAATACGCAAAAATGGATAATGATAATCAAAAACGAATTGAACAGGAAAAGAAAGAAGCACAAGAAGCCTATAAAAAAGGAAAAATTAACAAGATTACGATTGGCTTAACGATTTTATGTTTAATTTTTGTGTTCACAAGTTTCAAATCAGGACACTATCTAGCTGGAATCATTGCTTTGATGCAAGCTGGATTATTTGGGACGTCCTGGTTAATGGGCATGCAAATTATTGTAGAAATAAAGAAAAATCTACATTTAGCTTTATTTGCACTAGCCCTAATCTTAATGGTTCCATTCTTTAAGGCAAACAGTACAAAAGTATATGAAAAAATAGATTGGCCAAAAGAAGGTATAGTACAAGAAATCCCTAAGCCAAAATCTAAATATGGAGAAGTCATATTTTATGATAATGATAGCTTTAATGCTACTTTGAATAAAATCAGTGAAACAGACTACAGAGATTATGTAGAACAATGTAAGAAAATGGGATTTACTGTAGATATGGAATATGACACAGATGATTTCAAGGCATACGATGAAGAAGGCTATTTATTAGAAATTGATTACTACAGCAGTTTAGAAGAAATGAGGGTTCAATTAGAAGCTCCAGAAACACTAGGAAATCTAGTTTGGCCAACTAGTGAACTTGCGAAAAGACTTCCCAAACCATCTTCCAGTGAAGGAAAAGTAAATAGTGAAACTTCAGATTATTTAAATGTAACGGTCGGAAAAACTTCTCAAGCAGAATATGACAAATACGTAGAAAAAGTAAGTAATGCTGGATTTAATGTGGATTATTCAAAACAGGAAAAATCATATCATGCGGAAGATAAAGAAGGATATTATGTTTCTTTAAAATACGTAGGAAATAATACAATGTCGATTCGATTGGAAGCTCCAGAAAAGGAAGAAGTAGAAGTAAAAGCTTCAGAACCTGTAAAAGAAGAAAAGAAAGAACCAGAAAAAAAGGAAGAACCAAAAAACGATGCTTCTTTAAGAGAATTCTTAGACGATTATGAAGAATTTATGGATCAATATATCGCCTTTATGCAGAAATATGAAAAATCAGATAATGTTGCAAGTATGCTAATAGATTATGGAAAGATGATGAGTAAATATGCAGAAATGACAGAAAAGCTAGAGAATTTTGATACCGATTCCATGACTTCAGAAGACTACGCATATTACATGGAAGTCATGACAAGAGTGAATAATAAGCTATATTCTGCATTGGGAGAGTAGAAGAGAAAAGAGCTATAGGATTTGAGCATTCCTATAACTCTTTTTTTTAGATGGATTTAACTAACTAACGGTAAATATGAATACCGTAGAACAATAAATTTATCACATATAAAAAATATGGCCTATTACAGGCCATACATATTATTCTTGTTCAGAGACTTTCTTTTGCCATTCCTTATAAGAGGCACATTCGATTTCTTTTCCGGATTTTTCGTTTTTGTAGATAACGATGATATCATCAGAGTTATTTCCCGCAAAAGCGTTGTAGAATCCACCATCCATGAAAAGTACCATACTCATGAATGCTTCACCAAAGTCTAATTCTTCATTTTTTGTAGTAACCACAAATTCTGTTAGATCATTATTGTAAGTAATATCTACAACATTTTCTGTACCTTCCTGACCAATTAGGTCTTTAATTGTTTCGTCAGTATTCTTTCGATATTTGTCTAATAATTCATTTTGTTGCTCCTTAGACATAGAATATGTAATCGAACCATCTTCATTTAATGTAGCTGCAGAATATCCCTTCTCTTGAACAGCTTTGTCCAAATCTTCTTGTGTTATTTCTTCATCTGCAATTAAGAAAGCTGGTAAAGTGATAGTAACATCCTCCTTTGTTTCAACAACTTCCTTTGAAGGTGTATTCGAACAACCGACAATGGATAATGCCATGCTCATGACTAGTAATGTACTCAATAATCTTCTCATGGTTAATCTCCTTATTTTAAACTGTTTAATGCATTAGAAATCGCTTCATCAAATTCTGTCTGATCTGCATCTTCATCCATGTTGCTAATTGTTTTTACGATAGTCTCTACAATCATTTCATAAGCATCATTTATATCATGATTTTCAATCAGCTTTCTAAACAACTGATTCATGTCTGGATTTAAGAAAATGTCACCAGCTACCTTATACATAAAACTGTTAACTTCTTCTTCATTTTCAAAGAAATCCTCATCTTGTTCTTGTGAAGGTTCTGAACGGAAATGATTGGCGGTAAATTCAATTTCTTCTTTATAATATGTCATGTCTTCAATATCTAATGGTGCATCAAAATCTCCAAAAGAAGTAAAAGACATATTCATAGGAAGAAAGTTGTAGTTTTCTTCATCATCAGTCGCATCAGGTTTAATTTGCCCTGCAAGATACATCCATAAAGTTCTATGATCGTTTTCAAAAATACCTTGCCCTTTTCCTTCAACCACAAAAGCGACTGGGAATTCTTCGTCTTCTGATTCTACATCGTAATTGATTTTCTTTTTGTATACTTTACAGTCAAAGTCATAACTTTCTCCAGTATCATATTCGTATACGAAAGAGCTTCCTAAATCGGAAAGATAATATTTTGACATGGCTTGATCATCGTTCCAATATAAAGCATCTTCTAACCAGCTATCTGGTACAAAAGAAATTTTTTTACTTCTAAACATGTAGAAGTGTTCAAACCAAGCATTTATACTCTTTCCAATAATAGCACCTAGGGTATATAAATCTGGATTTCCTTGTACTGCAAGAATGCGATAAAAGCGTTTAGGATCGTCCTTACTACTAACTTTAATCTTTGTATATTCCATGTTTTTCTCCTTAATTTCTTATGATATCAATAACTTGAACAGATTCGTTAATAAAGAAATCGAAATAATATTTTCCTTCTTCATATCCTTGTACGAAGAAAATATTATCTCCTTCTTCAGATTCAAAGTATCCAGCTATAAGCTTATCATCCATCATTGAATATTGTTTATATGAACCATACTCTTCTAAAGTTCCTTCTATTTGAAGCGTACTAATGATATTCTCAGAAATACCAAATGGACTTTCTGATATTGTTTTTCCCAATTCTTGAACGGTATATTCTGAGGCAACTTCACGCAAAGCGTTGATTAAATCTTGGTCAAACTCTTTTAAACACTGAATACGAGCTTGATGACAGATAGCATCCTCCCCTTCAAAAGCGAAGGTTACGATTACTCCATTTTTTGAAAAAGCAATGTTCTCTGGATATAAGTTCGATTCCCATCCCCGTTCTTCGAAGTAAGGGATAAGAACCTCTTTTGTTTGAAAATAATGAAAGGGGGCATTATCTAAAATTTGTTCTTCATAAGTGTTATATAGTTTTGAAAAGCTTTCTATGTTGTCTTGATTAATTGAAATTGAGGGTAGATCCAGTTCTTCCTCATCATCCGGAAGAATTAAAATCATGGAAATAAATCCAACAGAAAGAATCATCATAGTAAGCAAAGAAATACCAATTCTAACTAGTATTGTTTTTGGTAAATTACTCTTCTTCTTTACTGGTACTTCTTCAAATGTAAAGAAAGAAGGCTGGGCTTCTTCTACAAAACGATCTGCTGGGCGACCACAGTTTGGACAAACGTCTAAATAATCTTCGCAATATTTATGGCAGTTTTTACATTTTTTCATTTTTTCATATTCCCTTAACAAATATTTTAATAGATTTCAAAAGTTAAGGCAATGTTTATGATTTGTAGGATTATTGAAAGGAAAGAAGAATATTTTATGTTTGACGGAAGAATCTGTATACTTTATGTTCATATGAAACGTTTTCTTTCTAATATTTTATGATATGATGGAAAAAAGGAGTGCATATTATGATTAACTTTAACACTAACAGTGGCTGGGATCTTTACCCAATTCATCTAAAAGACGTAAACCCTGATGTTCGTGGCTTATTAGTGCCTGGCGAACAATTAGTAATGGCTTTCAAAACTGTACGTGACCAATTAGTCTTTACAAATAAACGAATCATCTCTATTGATGTACAAGGTATTACAGGAAAAAGGAGATCTTTTGCTTCCATGCCATACTCAAAAATCACATTCTTCTCTATCCAAACACCGGGACTAGTAGAATTAGTGCCTGATTCTGAACTAGAGTTAATGTTCGCCAATGGATTTGTCGCAAAATTTGAATTTAGAGGAAGAGTAGATATCGGAGCTATTGGACGCGTTATCTCACAATATGTATTGGAGTAATAGTATATGTTTTGTTCAAAATGCGGAACCAGATTAGTTGACCAAGCCAAGTTCTGCCATATCTGTGGAACCAGTGTTGAACACAAAAGCATTCTGGTCGCAGCCAAATGTACCAATTGTAATGCCAATCTACAAGTAGATTCTAAAAATGAAGCAGCCGTATGTCCATATTGTGGAAGTGCCTATATTGTACAAAAGGCTATCCAAAACTTTAAAATTAGCAATTATTATATACAACCAGAAGTAAATTCAAATAATTTGGTTGAATTAGGAAAGACAGCATTAAAAAGCGGTAACACTAGTGAGGCTATGTATTATGCAAATAGGGTCTTAGAAAAAGAATCGAGAAATATCGAGGCGTGGATACTAAAAATATTAATTGCGGGTTCGGATATTAAAAACGATCGTTCTAGTGAAATTCGTGCATATATTGAACGAATTCTAGAAATTGATGAGAGTAAGGCGAAAGAAATATATCAAGCAATTTTTAATGTGGCCCAGGCACATTTACAAGAAGCTATAGACCTTCTTCAAAATAATATGGAGAGTATTCAAAAACAGTTACGAGACCATAGAGATCGTAAGGATATAGCGGCTATGGATAGTGGATATATTACCCAAATTAGTCAAATTTTTAACGAGGCTTTGGAATATCGTCAGATCGTTCCTAGGATCTTCATTCAAACTACAGAGAGTCTAAGGATACAGAATGAAAAACTACAAAAAATGGTAGATCAATATTATGATGCATTAGAAAATCGTTTGAGAGTTTATGGTGCTCATTTATCAGAAAGAACTCGTGAAAAAAAAGGAGAGAATCTTGATTTCGTATCTGGCAAATCAGAAATATCAGAAAAGAAATCATTTCTCAAACGGTTCTTTCGCTAAATTCGAGAAAAAGAAAAGAAGATTTCACGAAGAAAAAGATACACAAATGTAAATTTTTTCACTACAATAAGACCATAAATAAGGAGAATAGCTTATGAAAGGTTTTTTTAAAGTAACATTTTGGGCTTTAGTAACGGTTGCGGTCATTATGATGGGAGTCATTTATATTTTGCCTAGCACAAATACCGAACCAACACCAGAACAAACGCAAGAGGCCGTGGAATATGTCGTTAGTAAAGATGAAATTGTAGAAGTTGCGAAAATGGCTGTGGAAGAGAATCAGTTTACACAACCTTTGGTGGTAACCTCTTCAAAGAAAGTTCCATTTTTAAATATTGAACTTCCTTGGACAAGAAATGAAATCTCTGCCAAGATTGAAGGAATTATCGGAATTGGTATTCAAGCCGATCAATTAGAAATCCAAAGAGATATGGATGAATCTGGAAACTGGGTAGGATACCTGGTTATTCTTCCTAAATCTGAAGTTCTATACAAAGAAATCAAGGATACAGTTATTAGCCAAAACAATGGATTACTAAACAATAATCCAGTGAGCGTAGATTACTACAATCAAAAAATTGAAGAATTAGTAAAAGAAAAAATTGATATGTTGGCAGAAGAAGGAAAATTTGAAAAAGCCGACAACAAGTTACAAGAATTAATTGCTCAACGTATTCACCAAATTACTGACGAATCTGTTCCAGTGCGTTTTGAAACAAAATAAAGGATGAGACGATCTCATCCTTTTATTTTTGTTGTAGTTAAATAAGTGATGTAAAACTTAAAACGCCAAATCCAATAGATACAAGTAAACCAATAACTCCAACCACAAGGGCAGGAATATTTGCGTCTTTTTTTGAACGAACGATTCCAAGAATCGAGACGATAATACCTGAGATTGGCATAATAATCGTTTCTAATGAAGCGAAAGATACGACTACATCATAAACAAAACTTAGGTTTATAGAATATTCTATCGAAAATGCGATAATCCAACTAAGTAAAACAACAAGCCAAAGGACACAAAGTATAAGAACCAATATCCATGCATCGTGCTTTTATTCATCTTATGCTAGCTCCTTTTTGAAACTCTTTAATGCAGATTGGAACGCGAAATACAATTGGACTGTCATCACGATCCAAATCACAGGTTCACAAATACATACACCAAAATATCCAAGTGGAGGAATAATTAAGAAAGTAAAGATAATTTTTCCTACGAATTCTATTACACTCGAGATTAAAGGAATGATTTTCTTTCCCAATCCTTGTAGAGCATTTCTATATGTTAGTAAAGGACATAGTATACAATAGAAAGGCACATTGATTTTTAAATATTGAGATCCGGTTTGGATGACTTCGGCATTGCTTGAACCGCTGATCCATTGAATAAAAAGTGAACCAAAGAAGAAGACCATCAATCCCATTGCGATAGACATGATTAGACCAAATTGATTGGTAAAACGAATTCCTTGGGAAATACGATCGGGTTGTTTTGCTCCTTTGTTTTGCGATACAAAAGTAGAGATAGAAATTCCAAAAGTTAATACTGGAAGCATCAACATAGATCCCATCTTACGAGCAGCTGTGTGTCCTGCGATAATCGAAGTTCCAAAGCCGTTAATTCCAGCTTGAAGAATCATAGATCCTACGGAAACAATAGAAGACATCATAGCCATTGAGAACCCTTGTCCTAACATATCCATTAATAAATCTTTGTCAAAGACAAAGTGTTCTTTACTAGGAATTAAGATTTTTGCCTTTTTTAAAACAAAGTATGCACAAAGCATGGTAGATAAAGCTTGCGCAATAACAGTGGCAATGGCAGCTCCGCGAATTCCCAATCCAAAAGTAGTGATACAAAGAATATCTAAGATGACATTGATGACACTGGAGAATAATAAAACGATAAATGGGGTAATACTATCTCCAATGGAACGCAACATACTCGAACCTAGATTATAGAAAATAGTGATGATGCTAAACATCGCAATAATACGAATATAACTAAGCGCATCTTCTATAATATCGGCTGGTGTGTTAATAATGGATAATAAAGTTGGCAGCAACAATAAGAAAATTGCGGTAAGTGCTAGAGAAATAATAACTCCCCACACCAAAGAAGTCGCAACACTTTTCTTTAGGTTATACTCATCTTTTGAACCAAAGAAGCGCGCAATCACAATCCCAAATCCAGTACCAATTCCATTCCCAAATCCCATGACGATTAATTCAAAAATGGCTGCAGTCGCACCAACGGCAGCTAAGGCAGAATCACCTAAATAGTGACCAATGATGACTGTATCTACCGTGTTATATAAAGTTTGAAACAACATAGAAAGGAAAAGTGGAATCGCAAAGTATACCAATCCTTTTATGATATTTCCTTCGGTTAATGAATGTTTTTCCATAAATAAATCACCTCGACTCTTATTATATACGAAAAAAGTGAAGGATTAATTCCCTTCACCAAATTTTTCTTTAAAATAACGAATTAAATAGTTTCTTGCACGAACTGTTTGTATAAAGTTAAACCATTCAAATGTTGCGTGATAGATTTGTTGACCATCTTTGGAAGAGTCGGAAACGATATCCACACGATCGCCTGGCGCAATCACATGTGAAAGGCTTTCTAATTTCTTTTCTTCAGGTGGAATAATGTTGTTGATGATGGCATATTTGGCACATAAACCAATTTCTTTGTGAATCATGAACGCAAAGTCTAAAGCCGTAGCTCCATCTTCAATTTCAACTTTAGAACCATCTCTACGATAGACAGGAATCTTTATGTTCAACAGATTATCGATATCATCCACTGGCTTATTGTCCAACGCTTGCATGTTCTCAATGTTTCCTAAGTTATACAACATATTTTCGGATTTTGTCAGCAAGTAAATACGGAAGACATTCTTAAAAGGATCTTGAAGAAGCACATATCTTCTAAGCTTATGAGAATCCAGTTTTTCTTCTAGCCAGATATAGCCCTTTTCTTCCAAACAATAGTTATAAAAAGTACGAAGTAAACGAACTGGGTTTCCCATGAAATCTTCACTAACTCGAAGAATGAAGTTCTTTAAAGGAATTTGTTGAGCATGAAAATCAATGTGTAAGTCATTAATATTGGAAATATCAGGAGTCGCTTGACGATAGATATCAAAAATACGACGTTTGTATTCATAGATGTGAGTGAAGATTTGGTCAACTTTACTATTTAATTTATCATTATAATTCCCTGACACTAAATCTTTAAGATACGTTCTCATAGTACGAATTTGTTCTGCGTTGGTACGCATTTCTCTTTCGTAGTTCGAGAATAAGATTTTATGAACGTCAGGATTTTCGTATTTAAAACACAAATCTTCCATTTTTAGTACGAAAAAATAAGCTTCAAGGTTGGATGCGATTGGAAGTAATAAACGACGTGTTTCTTTGATCTTAGCCAAACGCTTTTCAGGTTTAAAAGGATCTAGCGTACGAAGATTATGAAGGCGGTCCGCTAGTTTAATATAGTATGCTTTTTTATTGGACTGGGCATGTTCTACGAATTTCTTCATGTCCATGGTATCTAATTCATTTTTAGAAAGTTTCAAGGCATCTCCATCGTGTTTGATGGCAGAAACCGCATCTACAAGATCAGAAATTTCTTCATTAAAACGATTCTTTAAATCTTCACAGGAGACGTCACAATCTTCTACTACATCATGTAAAAGGGCAGCGCATAATACATTGGTTTCAAAGCCTAAATCTGCTAAAATTTTCGTAACCGCGATAGGGTGTAAGATATAAGGCTCTCCCGATTTACGTGTTTGTCCAGCATGTTTTTGGACCGCAAAATCAAACGCATTCGCTAATAACGTTTCATTGATGTATTGCCCACGACTTTTTGCGATACGAAGTATAGTTTCATACTCTTCATGCATAGTTAACACCTCCCATAATATGTATTACTTAATGTGTTGCTTACCATTCTAACAATATTTATGAATTAATCAACAGTAAAATAAAAAAATAAGAATAATGCAAGAAAATAGACAATAGAAAGCTTTTGAGAAAAGTATTCTATCACGTATAATAGGTAATAGAAAGAGGGAATTAAGCCATGAAAGTAATATTTTTAGACGTAGATGGTACGTTAATTGACTATAATTTAAAAATTCCACAAAGTGCTAGAAATGCGATTAATGAGGCACGTGCGAAAGGAAATAAAGTGTATTTGTGTACTGGATGTTCATTAAAAGAAATCGAAGTACGAGAACTAGGGGTAGAATACGATGGGAACATTTGTGGAAACGGATGTTACATAGATACAGATGGAAAAGTACTATATCACCGACCACTTACCTTGGAAGAATGTACGCACTTTGTAGATTGGTGCAAAGAAAGAGACATGGCCTTCCGCTTAGAATGTAATAGTGGAATGTATTTAAGTGATGATTATCCAGAAAAAGCACTATTGGCCAATGTTCGATATAAACGAGGAAAAGATGCTCAGTTGTTACCAACAGATAAGCCAAAGGTCGGACCTGGATGTTACATTCACGAAAACTTGTATCGTGATGACTGCAACAAAACCGCTTTTGTGTTACGAAGCTATCAAGACTATTTAGATGCTAAAGAAGAATTCAAAGGACTACAAGTTGGCACTTGGGGAGGGGTAGGAGAAGCTGCTCTTTATGGAGATGTATCTGCCGTGGTTACCAAAGCCTCTGCGATCAATCAATTATTAGAATATTTACATGTGGATCCAAAAGATACATATGCTTTTGGAGATGCAAGAAGTGATATTCCTATGTTCTCGGTATGTGGAACTTCTATTTCCATGGGAAATGGTGGTGTCGAGTGTAAAGAAGCAGCCGATTATATCACCGATGATGTAAATGAAAATGGCTTATATAATGCCTTCAAACACTTTGATTTATTATAAGAAAAGAAAGTAGCTCACGAGGCTACTTTTATTTCTACAACTTTATAGTTTCCACAGTTTTCTATGTTTTCAATGATTTCATCATCTTTCATATCTTCATTCAAGGTAAGAATGAGAACATCTTCTTCAAATTGAACCCATTCTACACAAGGATAGGTCATTAATACATCTTGAATATCATTTCGACAATGACGGCATTTTAAACCGTCTATTTTTATGTGCTTTTCCATAGCTTTATTCTAATAGAATAAAATTTCACTTTCAAGATAATAGACATAAGTCTATCAAATTCATATAAAAATTTGCCACGATTAACAATTTCTAGTAAAATGTAATAGTTAAATCGCATTCAAACAATTGAATTAAAGGAGTGAATTACTATGGCATGGTATGATGAGGCAATATTTTACCATATTTATCCACTAGGGCTTTTAGGAGCACCTAAGAAAAACGAGTATGGACAACCCGTACATCGATTAAAAGAATTAGATCCTTGGATTGATCACGTTCTAAAAATTGGAGCAACAGCTATTTATATTGGACCGTTATTTGAATCTGTAGGACATGGCTATGAAACAACGGACTATAAGAAATTAGATAGTCGTTTAGGAACAAATGAAGATTTAAAAGAATTCGTGAAAAAGTGCCATGATAAAGGGGTACGAGTTATCTTTGATGGTGTCTTTAACCACACAGGAAGAGATTTCTTTGCCTTCCAAGATATTAAACACAATCGTGAAAAATCAAGATATAAAGACTGGTATTTAAATGTAAACTTCTGGGGAAACAACGAATACAATGATGGATTCTCTTATGCGAATTGGGGTGGATATGACTTATTAGTAAAATTAAATCAACACAACCAAGAAGTAAAAGATTACATTAGCGATGTTATCCGTTTCTGGGTAAGTGAATTTGACATAGATGGAATTCGTTTAGATGCAGCCGATGTATTAGATTTTAATTACATGCAGGCTCTTCGCCAAACCGCAAACGAAGTAAAACCAGACTTCTGGTTGATGGGAGAAGTAATCCATGGAGAATATTCGCGCTGGGCTAATGAAAATACACTACACTCTGTAACGAATTACCACCTTCACAAAGCATTATATTCAGGACATAATGATCACAACTACTTTGAAATTGCCCATACGGTAAGACGATTAGATAACATGGGTAAATTGAAACTTTATAACTTTGTAGATAACCACGATGTAGAAAGAATTTATACAAAGCTAAACAATAAGGATCATTTCCTTCCAACCCACATTTTGTTGTATACATTACCAGGTATTCCATCTTTATACTATGGTTCTGAATTTGGAATCGAAGGAAGAAAAGAAAGATATTCTGACGATTCGATTCGTCCAGCATTGAAACTAGACGATTATAAAGATGCATACACAAAAAATACTTGTATACAAATCGTCAGTGCTCTAGGAAAGATTCGTCAGAATGTTCCAGCTTTATCGTATGGAGACTACAAAGAACTTTCTTTAACAACACGTCAATATGCTTTCTCAAGAACGCTAGATGGAACAAGTGTTATTGTTACCGTAAATAACGATGATAATGCAGCACATTATAGCGTTAGTGCGAATGGAAACTATGTAGGTGCATTAAGTGGAGAAAGAGTTACCGCAAATGGAAAATTAGAAGTGAACGTACCAGCTAACTCAGGAGAAATCTGGTTACCAGAACACTGTTTAGGAGATTGGCAAACAAAAACAGGGGTTCGTGAAAAAATCGAAAAATCAAAGCCAGTACCGGTAGTGAAAAAAGGAGAAAAACCAGAGCCTGTTAAAGCTCAATCAGTCCCTGCTCAACAAAAAACACTTGTACAAGTTCCAAACAAACCTTATGAACAAATGAGTGTAGAAGAACTACAAGCTGCTGTTCTACAAAAATTAGCGAAAAATGGACCAGTAACCGATCAAATGCGTAGAGACGTTGCCAATAATGTATACCACGATTCGTTAGTTAACTGGGTAAAATCTTTTAGATAGAAGCGTTGAAGCACCATTGTGTGCTTCTTTTTTGATATACTTTTTGTATGATTTAGGAGAGGTACTATGTTTAGAAATAAAGTTGTATTAGTTACCGGAGGAGCTCACGGTATTGGTAAACAAATTGTGGCTGATTTTAAAGAAGCTGGAGCTCATGTGTATATGATTGATATTCAAGAAGGAAATCATTTTGTTGGAGATCTATCCAAAAAAGAAGTAATAGAAGAATTTGTACAATATGTACTTTCTCAAGAAGATCATATCGATATTTTAATTAATAATGCGATTCCGTTGTTCAAAGGAATCGATACTTGTAGCTATGAAGAATTTCAATATGCGCTAAATGTAGGATTGACAGCTCCATTCTATTTGTCGAAATTATGCGCTCCATACTTTGTTTATGGATCCAGTATTATAAATATGACAAGCACTAGAGCTTATATGAGTATGTCTCAATCGGAAAGTTATGCTTCGGCAAAAGGAGGGATCTCGGCTCTAACACATGCTCTAGCTGTATCCCTGGGACCAAAGGTGCGTGTAAATTCTATTGCTCCTGGGTGGATTGAAACCGATGGGGTAGAATATAGTGGAGCGGATGCAAAACAACAACCTGTTGGAAGAGTTGGAAATCCAAAAGATATTTCGAATATGGTTTTGTTCCTATGTTCGGATAAAGCTGGATTTATTACCGGCGAAAATATCACAATTGATGGAGGCATGATGCATCAAATGATCTATCATGATGATCACGGATGGAAATTAGAAGAATAATTGTATTGTTACTAATATTGATGTTAGTGGGGTGTCAGAAAGTGGAACCAAAAGAAGAAAGAATTCTATGTGCTGGAGATAGTATAACGTATGGATATTTATTAGATAAACAAGATAGTTATCCAGCTATTCTACAATCCATGTGCCAAGAAAAAGTCACAGTACTAAATACTTCTACCGTAGGAATAACCGCTTATGATTATCAAAATATGGACTTATTGAAACAAGGAAAAGATTTTGAGCCAACTATTGTGGTACTGATGTTCGGTTCAAATGATTCCAATTTGTATTATTATGAATCCAGAGAAGCGTTTAAAACTTATTATACACATCTAATTGAACAGTTTAGTCAAAGTAAAGTTTATCTTTGCACACCACCTATGGCCTATTCGGACAATTATGGAGTGAATGAAAAGAATCTAAAAGAAATTGTAGAAACTATTAAAGAGATTGGAAAAGAAAAAGACTTAAAAGTGATTGATATTTATTCATTAACAAGTAAACACAGCGAATGGTTTAGCCAGGATGGAATACATCCGGACCGAAATGGTACAAAGGCAATTGCGCAAGCAGTATATGAGGCAATTCAATGATTTATACATTTGAGACAGAGTTAATAGAAGGAATAATTAAAAAAAGAAACAGCACATACACAGTTTCTGTGGAATTGTATGGGGATGTGTATAGTTGTTACTATCCTAAAAAAGAAAAGCGAAAACTAAAAGAGGTTCCCTGCCTATTATCGGTAAGACATACTTTAGAAAGAAGAACTCCCTTTAGTGTAGAGGCTATCTTTGAAGAAGGGCAATGGGTTTGTGTACAAGAAAGCACCTATCATTCTGTGACAAAAGAGCTTGTGCATGAGTCAAATATTGAAATTAATAATCAAATGGACAATGCTCATTTTATACAACATATAAAAGAATGCCTATCCTCTAATAGAATTCTAACTTTTGTAGATTATTATCCATATCGAAAGAGAAGAGAATTTAACGGAAATGAATCTTATTGGGTAGAAGAAGCCATTGATCAAGGGATGAAGTTTATACAGATACAGCTACAAGTGACAAAAACAGGTATTGAACTTGTAGAAATGAAAGATATCACGAATCAATATCTTTAATATATGGAGAATTAAGAATGATATGATAATTGTTCATATATAGAATCCTGCAAAAGAAGGTAGAAGTCGGACTTCTAAAACTTGAGAATTAAAAGGGATTTTATTATACTAATAACTATTGAGGAAGGAATGTATTATTATGAAAAAAGTACCATTTATCACAAAAGACCAATTAGAAGCAATCTGCCAAAAATATCCAACTCCATTCCACATTTACAGTGAAGCTGGAATTCGTCAAACAGCTAGAAACTTATACAAAGCATTCTCTTGGAACAAAGGATTCAAAGAATACTTTGCGGTAAAAGCTACACCAAATCCAACAATCTTAAAAATTCTTCACGAAGAAGGATGTGGAACTGACTGTTCTTCATTAACAGAATTAATGATGTCTGAAAAGTGTGGGATCGTAGGACAAGAAATTATGTTCTCATCAAACGATACACCTGCAGAAGAATTCGTCAAAGCTAAAGAATTAGGAGCCATCATTAACTTAGACGATATTACACACATTGATTTCTTAAAAGAAGTTGCTGGAATTCCAGAAACAATCTGTTGTCGTTACAACCCAGGTGGAGTATTCGAAGCTGGGCCAAACGTAATGGATACACCTGGGGATGCAAAATATGGTATGACTCCAGTACAAATCAAAGAAGCCTATGTACGATTAAAAGAATTAGGAGCGAAAGAATTTGGGATTCACTCATTCTTAGCATCTAATACTGTATCAAACGAATACTATCCAAAATTAGCTCGTACTTTATTTGAATTAGCCGTAGAAATTAAAAATGAATGTGGAGTTGAAATTAACTTCATCAACTTATCTGGAGGAATCGGAATCCCTTATACACCAGATAAAGAACCAAACGATATCTTCGTAATCGGAGAAGGTGTTCGTAAAGCTTTCGAAGAAGTATTAGTACCAAATGGATTAGGAAATATTAAAATCTTTACAGAATTAGGACGTTATATGTTAGCGCCTAACGGTATGTTAGCAACTCGTGCTATTCACGAAAAACACACACACAAAGAATACATTGGGGTAGATGCTTGTGCCGCAAACTTAATGCGTCCAGCTATCTATGGAGCTTACCACCACATCACTGTATTAGGAAAAGAAGATGCACCATGTGATCACAAATACGATGTAACAGGTTCATTATGTGAAAACTGCGATAAGTTCGCTGTAGATCGTATGTTACCAAAAATCGACATGGGTGACTTATTAGTAATCCACGATGCAGGAGCTCACGGATTCTCAATGGGTTATAACTATAATGGACGTTTAAGAAGTGCAGAAATCTTATTAAAAGAAGACGGTTCTACACAAATGATTCGTCGTGCAGAAACTCCAGAAGATTACTTCGCAACATTAGAAGGATTCTGGGGATAAGAAGTTGTATTAAAGAACAATCTTTGATAAACTTGTCCATGGACAATTGAATAGAGAGAAATCTCGACTGGTTTTAGTGATCCTCCCAGTATAATAATAGGCAAAGATAAGTATTTTTATGTGTTTTTTTAAGTGCCTATTTTTAGGCACTTTTTATTTATGCATGGATCACAAGAAAGGAGGTCCGTGTATGGAAGATATCAAAAAAGCATTAAAAGAAGTCCCTTCGTTGTTGTTGACACTATTCGTTATTGCGATTGTCACAATGAATCTGCTAGCTAACAAAAGTATTAATTTAAGTGTAGACTGGTTGGCTCTGGATTGTGGAATTATTGTTTCCTGGTTATCCTTTATGACCATGGATATCATTGTTAAAAAGTTTGGAGCCAAAACAAGTATTATCGTATCCATCGTGGCGTTATTGGTAAGCTTGTTAGTATCTGTTCTACTATTTGTAGGCGCTAGCATTCCAGGCGCTTGGTCAGAATCATTTGTGGAAAACGGTGATATCATCAACAATGCACTAAACGCAACATTCGCCGGAAGCTGGTATGTGGTCTTCGGAAGCTCGATTGCCTTCTTAACAAGTTCGGTAGTCAACAATGTGCTAAATGAGTGGATTGGAAATCAGATTCAAAAGAAAAACTTCACGGAGTTTGCCCTAAGAAGTTACATCTCTACGGGAATAGGACAGTTTGTGGACAACCTGGTATTTGCCCTAATTGTATCCCTAAACTTCTTTGGCTGGAACTTGCTGCAATGTTTTACGTGTGCTCTGACAGGAGCGATTGTAGAACTACTATTTGAAGTGATATTCTCACCATTTGGATATCTAATTGTAAAGAATTGGAACGATTAAAAAATAAATAACACTGGTTTTATTACACCTCCCAGTATAATAATAGGTATCTCTTTTTAAGTGCCTATTTTGGCACTTTTTTTATTTGAAAGGAGACAAAATGACAAGAAAAGTAATTATTGACTGTGATCCAGGAATTGATGATAGCTTAGCTATTATGATGGCTTTATCCAGTCCAGAAATTGAAGTGATTGGAATCACCGTTGTAGCGGGAAATTCCCCTGTGGAAATGGGATTTGAGAATGCCAAAAAAATATTAAAATTTATGAATCGCTTGGATGTCCCTATCTACAAAGGAGAAAGTAAACCGTTAAAAAAAGATTTTGTGAATGCACTAGATACCCATGGAGAAGATGGATTGGGTGAGTCTTTCCTACCTAAGGTAGAAGGCTATGAACAAGAAATGAGTGCCACAGAATTTTTAGAACAAATTCTAATGAAAGAATCTGTAGACATGATTGCCATTGGTCCTCTTACCAATCTGGCTACATTGATTCAGCGAAATGAACAAGCTTTTAATAATATTTCCCGGTTGGTCTCTATGGGAGGAACGTATAAATCTCATGGAAATTGCTCACCCGTAGCGGAATATAACTATTGGGAAGATCCAGAAGCAGCTTCTATCGTATATAAACAAATGTCCAAAATAAATAAAACCATAGAGATGATTGGATTGGATGTGACTCGAAAAATTGTATTAACGCCAACCTTGCTTGAATATATAAAACGTTTAGATTCCAAAACAGGAGAATTTATTCAAAAAATCACAAAGTTCTATTTTGATTTCCATTGGGAGTGGGAGCACATTATCGGTTGTGTAATCAACGATCCTCTGGCTATTGCTTACTATCTAAATCCAGAGATTTGTACGGGCTTTACGTCATTTGTTCAGGTTGAAACAGAAAGTATTTCTAGAGGACAGACTTTAGTCGATGCGTATTCTTTTTATCGCAAAGAAGCGAACGCGAAAGTCTTAACACAAGTAAATATGAAAGAATTTTTTTATATGTTTTTAGAAAGAATTCTAAAAAAAGAAAGAAATGAATTAGATTTATTGGAGGAACTATTATAATGAAAAAATTTAATACGTATCACATTTGTATGATTGCGATGGCAATCGTTGTAAACTTTATTGGTGGACAAATTGCGTTATATTTACACTTGCCTATTTATTTAGACAGTATCGGTACTTTCTTTGTAGCGGCAACCTGTGGGCCAATCTTAGGTATGATTCCTAATACACTAAGCGGAATTCTTATGTGGGCATTAGGTGATCCATTTTCTTTATATTATGCACCAGTTGGAATTTTAGTCGGATTGGTTACCGGTTTTGTTTGGCCAAAGAAAAAGGAAGGTATTTTAGGATTATTAGTCGCAGCCATGATTATTACCTTACCAACATCTATTTGTTCCGCTTCCATTACAGCTATTCTTTTTGGAGGAATCACATCCAGTGGTTCAACCGTAATCGTACAAATATTAAAACCGATTCTTGGATTAACAATGGCTTGTTTTGCGGTACAACTTGTTACGGATTTTATTGACCGTGTATTAGGTATGTTAATTGTGGATATTGTTTTAAGACGATTCCCAAAATCAATTTTGAATAAATTAAAGTAATAGAGAAGCTGTAGCAGATGCTACAGTTTTTTCCTTAATAAAAAAGCTATAACGAAAATATCGCTATAGCTATACTGTTTGATGATCAATAAGTTTGTGATAGAACGTAAGGTTAAAAATAGTACCTAACAGGATGACAATGGCTGGAAATGTCAATCCTAAATAGTTCTGGGATAATAGTTCGTATACAAAGAGGAAGACAGCAATCGAAGTGGCTGAGATTCCTAGCGCAAGAGTGATATAGTTTTTGTTCATAAATGATTGTTCTCCTTAACAATCTCCATTTCCTTTGACAGGAGCAAAGATAAGATTAGCTGTTTGTTGAAGTGTATCTATGTCAGCATCGTGTTCCATACCCAAGCTATATAAAACACCTGGAACAACATCTAGCCAGCTGATATACCCAGCTTTGTTGGCATTGTTGATAAATGCGAAACCTTGGCTATAGCTTACATCGCAAGATGACATTTGATTCCATTCAAGTTTTAATCCAGAAATGTTGTATTTTTCTAATTCCTCTTTGTTTGTTGGGTCTTTTGGTGGTAATAAAGCAGTGCTTTGAGCACGAACATACATATCTTTTCCATTCAATGTGAAATTCATTTCAATAGTTGGATTGTCAGAATCCGGTTCGATGACACTATAATGAACGTCAGTGGCACCTTCTGGGGCAATAAGGTTAAGCCCAGTTTTTTGAACGGCTTCATCGTGAGAAAGGTTTGTAAGCATGATTCCTTCTCCTGCGTGTGCGCTTCCTTCTTCTACTTTTTCTTGAGCTGGTGCTACTGGACTTTGAGTACAAGCAAAAACTCCACATCCTAATACGCCAACTAGGGCAATTGTTAATAATTTATTCATTTTCATATGTTTTCTCCTTGGATTGTTTATCCCTTTTACATTTTAAGAATAGCAGAGGAAACTTGTCGAAAGATAAAACAACCTTTCCGTAATCTTAAATCTAATATTCCTTAATAATTAATCTATTTTTAATCTTTCATAAATTTGTTCATAAAAAAGGCTTGTTAGTATAGAACCATCAAAAAGATAAGAAAGACGAGGGAATATATATGGAACCTATTGAAATGATTGAAAAAGTATGCGAAAGCGCAAATGTATCTTTTGAAGAAGCTAGACAAGTTTTAGAAGAAAACAACTGGAATGTGGAAGCTGCACTAAATTGTTTAGAAGCACAAGGAAAGAAAGTACAACATACACAAGCAGCGGTTGAAGAAGAAGTACAAATGGAAGTTATTGATTTTAAAGATTACAAGGAAACAAAACAAGAATCAACATCTACTCAAGTAAAAGGATTACTAAGAAAAGTATTTGATTACTTACGTACAAACAGCATTCGTATTGAAAAAGACGGAACAGAAATTATCACTATGAAGTTAATTCTATTCTTGATCCTTTTGGCAATCGCTGGAGAAATCGTATTGGTGTTAATGGTGCTAGGATTGTTCTTTAAATTTAACTACTCAGTTGTAGGAAGAAATAAAAATGAAGAAGTAAACAATTTAATGAATGGAGCTAGTCGCGTAGCTCAAGCTGCAGCACAAGGATTTAAAACTGCATGGAATGAAAAATAAGAAGGAGAAAATATATGAACACAGAAAACAACATTATTGAAGTTACAGAATACAAGGAAGAAGTAAAACAAACAGGTATCCGCCAATGGATTCGCAAGATCTTTGATTACTTACGTACAAACAGCATTCGTATTGAAAAAGACGGAACAGAAATCATCACTATAAAGTTAATTCTATTCTTAATCTTATGTCTATTTGTTGGAGAAATCGTATTGCCATTGATGTTGGTTGGATTGTTTTTCAAAATTAGATACACTTTTGTTGGAAGAAACCAAAATGAGCAATTAAACGATTTAATGGATAGAGCTAGTTGCGTTGCTCAAGCTTCTGCTCAAGGATTTCAAAAAGCTTGGAATGAAAAATAGCTAACAGATAATTTCACATAATTGGGAGTAAAGTCACACTATTTCACATAAGATTGAAATAATTTATAGATAGATACAAGGTATGTTATACATACCAAGAAGTTGGTCTTGGTCAAGATTTTACAAATTTCTCTTATCCTCCTTTCTATAGAAACTGGGAAAACCAGTTTCTTTCTGTTTGTAGGATAAGTGAGAAGCTTAAGGGGAAAGTATGAGAAAAAAGGCATTACAAAAGGGGAGTTTGTTCGGTCTGGTTCCTATGACAGGTCTGAATGTAATTTGCCCAATAATCCACCCACTAAATGCGATTGCGTATCATCAGATGCTAGGGTATGGAACAATTTGTGGTTTGGTGTTTGGATTTATTGGGTATGAACTATGTTTAAAACAACATAAAGATTAAAGAAGGGGACGTGATGAGTCCCTTTTCTTGTTTTTTTATAGAAGAATTAATGAATATTTAGTATAATATTAGTTGATATTAGACTTGATGAAGAAATCAAGATTGGAGGATTATTTTATGGTAGCATGGAAGAACTTAGATACTTTAAAATCTTACGAAAAACTTCAAGCTATGAAGGGAAAAGTAGATATTAAAAGTGCAATGGTAGGAGAAGAAGGTGCAGCGCGTGTTGCGAAATATAACGTACCAATGGCAGCAGGAATGGCATATAACTTCGCTCCTAAACAAGTGGATGATGAAGTATTAGCAGTACTTCAAGAATTAGCTGACGAACAAGAATTAGTTGGAAAATTCGAAGAACTTTATAATGGTGCTATGATCAACACTGGAGAAAAACGTTTAGTTCTTCACCAATTAGCTCGTGGACAATTAGGAAACGACGTAATTGACAAAGGTGTAAACAAACGTGAATTCTTCGTAGCGCAACAAAAGAAAGCTGCTGAATTCGCAAATAAAGTACACGCTGGTGAAGTAGTAAACGAAAATGGTGAACCATTCACTACAGTTGTACAAATCGGAATCGGTGGATCTGACTTAGGACCTCGTGCTTTATACATCGCTCTTGAAAACTGGGCTCGTACAAACGGAACATTAAAAATGGAAGCTAAATTCATCTCTAACGTTGACCCAGATGATGCTTCTGCAGTATTAAAATCAACTGACTTAGCTCACGCTTTATTTATCGTAGTATCTAAATCAGGAACAACTCTTGAAACATTAACTAACGAAGCTTTCGTTAAAAACGCATTAACTGAAGCTGGATTAGATCCACGTAAACACATGTTAGCAGTAACATCTGAAACATCACCTATGGCTTCTGGTCCTGACTACTTAACAGCTGTATTCATGGACGACTATATTGGTGGACGTTTCTCATCATCTTCTGCAGTAGGTGGTATGGTTCTTTCATTAGCATTCGGACCAGAAGTATTCGCAGACATCTTAGCTGGTGCTGCTGAAACAGATAAATTATGCTGCAACAAAAACATCTGTGAAAACCCAGCAATGTTAGATGCATTAATTGGTGTATTCGAAAGAAACGTTATGGGATACCCAGCAACAGCTGTATTACCATACTCTCAAGCATTAGCTCGTTTCCCAGCTCACTTACAACAATGTGATATGGAATCAAATGGTAAATCTGTTAACCGTTTCTCTGAACCAATTAACTATGTAACTGGACCAATCATCTATGGTGAACCAGGTACAAACGGACAACACTCATTCTACCAATTATTACACCAAGGAACTGACATCGTTCCTCTACAATTCATCGGATACAAAGAAAGCCAAATCGGTAACGACGTTGTAATCGAAGGATCAACTTCTCAAAAGAAATTAGCTGCTAACGCAGTTGCTCAAGTTGTTGCATTCGCAATCGGTAAAGAAGATGAAAACCCTAATAAGTGCTTCGCTGGTGGACGTCCATCATCAATCATCATCGGAGATAAATTAACTCCAAAATCATTAGGTGCTTTATTAGCTCACTTCGAAAACAAGATTATGTTCCAAGGATTCACATGGAACGTAAACAGCTTCGACCAAGAAGGTGTACAATTAGGTAAACTTTTAGCTAAGAAAGTATTAGCTCACGATTCAGACGGAGCATTAAAAGCTTACTCAGATTTATTCGAAATCTAATATAGTATCGAATACCAGCGCTCGAAAGAGCGCTTTTTCTATTTCATTTAAGTGTTTACAGACTGTATAATTTTGATAAAATGTGGCTATGGGAAATATTATTGATTATGTTCGCGACTTTGGAAATCGAAAAATTGAAGAATATCCTTTTAGCGATGTAGATGCATTGGTTCTATGTCAATTCTTTTATATGCAGTTTGAGAAAGTTAACCTAGGTCTAGAAGAAAAAATGTGCTCAATTCAAGAAGTAATAGGACATTTGGACAAGCTTGTGGAAGGTTTTCGGAATCCGGAGAAGAATATTGAACTCGCAAAGCTTATGGCTGAAAGTGAAAGATTCAAAAATCTAAAAATCGGGAATTTTAAAAATGTATATCGTAAAAAGTTTGATACATCTTTTCAGGCAATGTGTTTTCAGTTGGAAGCAGGAATTACGAATATTATTTATCGAGGAACCGATAATACGATGACAGGATGGAAAGAAGATGCCCAACTTGTCTACAAGAAAGAAATTATGGCTCAATCCATTGGTTTTGGATATGCGATTCAATCTATGATTAAATTTGGCGGTAAATTTAGAATTATAGGACATTCCAAAGGTGGAAATCTAGCCACTTTTGTAGGTTCGTTATTATCGGAAGAGTCTCAATATATCATAGAGGTGATCGATCTCGATGGACCAGGTTCTTTAACTGAATTGGACCTATCACATTTAAAAGGAAAATATAAGAAAATATGTCCTCATGAGGCCATCATTGGCTTGTTGGTAGAAACACATTTTGATCGCATCACGATTGTTTCTGCTTCGGGTTATTACTTGTTGCAGCACGATCCTTATTGTTGGGATATCAATGAAAACGGGGAGTTCATCTACATGGATGATGTCGGAGAAAACGCAAAGTTCATTTATCGCCTGGTTTCTGGATGGACTTCGATTACACCTGGGAAATCCTTACAAAGATTTATTAATTTAATTTTTGGATTATTTGAAAGAGTAGAAGTGGATAATATCACAAAAATCAACGCATCTTCTCTTTATTTAGCTGGCAAGGAGTATTTCAGACTTCCTGCGATGGAAAGAAAAGTTGTTCGAAAAATTGTAAAAGATTTGAACAGTTCTTATATTCATGCATGGGAAAAATATTTTAAATCACTAAAAGAAAAAGTAAAGACTGTGTAACAGTGATAAATCGCGATACACAGTTTTTCTATATAAATGAATGATTATGCTTTATATTGAGTTTTAATGAGTAATCGTTTTATACTATGTATAAGACAAGCACATAATAGAAAGAAATAATATGAAACAGGTACTTTATATCGGAAATGTAATCACAATGAATACATATATGCCTAGAGCCCAAGCTGTACTGGTTCAAGATGGCATCATTCAATACGTCGGTAGCGAAAAAATGGCACGTAAGTTATGCAATGCACATGCGACAATAATGGATTTTAAAGGATATTATATTTATCCAGGATTTTTAGAAGCCCATTGTCATCCGCTGGGGGCTGGTAGAGCCTTGGATCCTTATGAAATGGCGCATTTAAGTGATGGGGAAAGTTTAGAAGAATACCTTCAGATTATGAAGACATTCATTAAAACACATCCGGGCAGAAGAATATACCGTGGCTATGGTTTCGTAGAAAGAGAAGTAGCGCCTACAGCCAAGATGTTGGATGAAATTTGTACAACTGTACCTGTTACTTTAACGTCTTTGGATGCCCATTCTGTTTGGTTGAATTCTAAAGCTATGGAAGTATTTGGAGTCGATAAACGAGCTATAGAAAAATATGGAACAGAATTAATTCGTGTGGATGAAAAAGGAAAACCATCCGGATATATTTCCGAAGCACCTGCTTTCGCATTGGATCATAGTATTCCGATGAAACACTTTGACGGATGGCGTTTTCTTCACGAAAGTCAGGATTTCTTCTATAAACATGGTTATACGGCAGTATACGATGCAGGAATTGAATTGATGACAAAAAAAGCAGTCAGTATTTATCATGAAGCCATTAGTAAAGGAGATTATAAGCTTCGTACATTTGCCGGAAGCATTATTGATGAAAATTGTGAGGATATAGACAAGGCGATAAAGAATATTGTTCATCTTCAGAAACAATACAATAACGAATATTTTAAAATTATTGGAGTCAAATTGTTTGCGGATGGCGTGATGGAAGCCCATACGAGTTTACTTCAAGAAGACTATATTGATAAAAAAGGATACAAGGGATTGGCTAGGATGACTAATATGAATAAGCTGGTTCCTTTGTATGTGGCAGCGAGCAAGAATAATTTAAGCGTACATGTACATACTATCGGAGATGGAGCCAGTCATATTCATTTGGATGCGATTGAAAAAGCATCTATCTTAACTGGTAAAATGGATCAACGATTTGCCTTAGCCCATCTTCAAGTGGTAGATCCAAAAGATATCCAACGTATGGCAGACTTGAATGTTGTAGCAGTGACATCTGCTTTATGGGCACCTAAAGACGAAACGTATCCGCAAGAGGTTCGTTACATTGGTAAGGAAAGAGCAGACCATTGTTATCCGGCACGATCTTTTATGGATGCAGGCGCCGTAACTGTTTTCCATACAGACTTTCCAATTTCTCCGAATGTTAGCGTTCCACATTCAATTTATCAAGCAGTAAAACGTCGCTTTCCAGATCAAAAGGAAGAAGATGCACGTAATCCTGAGGAAGCATTAACTCGTTACCAAGCTTTACAAGCTATGACCTTAAATGTGGCATATATGTGGCATGAAGAAGACAATATGGGATCTTTAGAGATTGGAAAGATTGCGAATATGGCAATATTCGATAAGGATTTCTTAGAAGATGATTTAGAAGATATATATAATGCTACAGTCGTATGTACTATTGTAGATGGAGATATCGTATATCAATCAAAAGATGAGTAAAATCATCTTTTTTTAACGGTTTTAAGGAAAAGTCAAGGCAAAACAAGGTTAAAGTTCAGACTTGAGCGATATTCTATAGTCGTAAAAAGGAAAGAGCTATAAAGCTCAAGGAGGACATATATTATGAAAAGAACAAATTTATTCGCAAAATTAGGATTAGCTACAATGTGTGCATTCGGAACTGTAACACCAGTTATGAGCATGATGGCTCCAATTCACGCACACGCTGATGATATGGGAGAAGGATACTAAGTTCAAGAAATGGACGAAACAAAAACATGCAAAACAGATGTAAAGGTTTATGAATACGCAAATCCAAAATCAAAAGTATTCTACACATTAAAAGCAGGAACACAAGTACACGTAGATGGAGTTACTGATAACGGATACTATCGTATCGCAGTAAAATACCCAGATGGAGGAGAAGGATCTGGATACATCGAAGAAAACAGAATGATGGGAGAAACCACTCAAACAATGGTAACATTTGTAGAAAAAGGATTCCTTGCATTACGTAGTGCACCAGAATTCAAAGATTCTAATATCATCGGAAAATTATTCAATGACTGCCGAGTTGAAGTTATCGGACAACCAGACGGAAACTATGTAATGGTACGTGTTGTAGAAGCATCTAAGAAAACAAACCAAGACCTAGTTGGAAAAACTGGATACGTAGACGTACGTCACTTAATCTAATAAGTAGAAAAGCCTAGAAAGTAGGCTTTTTTTTCTGTTCTTTTGAAAAGCAAGGTTCTATCCTAAGGT
>JAGHTX010000114.1 GCA_018065105.1 Bacillota bacterium | reverse complement strand
ATACATTATTTACAATAGTATTTATGGCATTTCTGATATTAATATTAAAAATGAATTTTTATACAGGTTTTACTATTTCTATCTTTTTGAGTTTGATGATTTATGTAGTTTCACAACTCTATATTAAAGAACCACGAGTGGAAATACGTTGTTCGAAATACGCAAAGCACATTGATAGAACACAGAGAAAATTAGATTTATCATTAAGAAAATAGGGGTGTAAAATGAATTCAAAAAATGTACCAAAGGCAACTTTACAAAGATATCCAGTATATTTAAAGGCTTTAAGAAGACTTCAAAAGAATAACGTGGATCGCGTTATGTCCAAAGAATTAAGCAGTTTAGTTGGAATTGAACCAACAACCATTCGTCGAGATTTTTCTTTTTTAGGAAATCTAGGAAAACAAGGTTATGGATACGATGTTGAAAAATTGATTGAGATCTTCAATGGGGAATTAGGCGTAGATTTTGATGAAAAAATTATATTAGTAGGGGCGGGGAACTTAGGGCGTGCTCTTATGAACTATAATAAATGGGATTACGTCGTAGGAGAAATTGTTTGTGGTTTTGATGCAGATATGGCAAAATGCGGAGAACAGTTCGGAATTCCTATTTATCCAATGTCGGAGTTAGAAAATTCCATTCCAGAAGGATGTCACATCGCAATCCTTACTATCTCACACAATATTCAAAAAACAGTGGATCGTTTGATTGATAATGGAATCACTGGTATCGTAGATTTTACGCATCAACACTTTTTAGTACCAAAAGGGGTTGTCGTAAAGCCGGTAGATGTGGTATCATCAATCCAGGAATTGGTTTTTGAAACCAACTCAATACAAGCAAAACAATGATACAGAACAGAATAGAAAAGACTTTTTAATAAGAGACTTGTGGCTGGTGAAATACAAGAAAAAGAGTTCTATTTTTGAACATCTGTGGAGTTAAACTGGAGAAATTAGAGTAGACAGTTTCGTGGGAAAGCGTTAATTTCATAATCAAGAGCTTATTTTTGAAATAGGATGGCACCGCGGTATAACATCGTTCCTAAGGGAATGGTGTTTTTTTATTTTATTAACAAAGAAAAGGGAGGATATTATGTTAGTAAAAAAATTAAAAGAAACGTATGAATCACTAAATGAACAAGAAGTTGTTTTACAAGGTTGGGTTCGTACAAATCGTAAAGGAAAAGGGTTAGGATTTATCGCATTAAACGATGGAACTACTTTTTCTAACATTCAAGTAGTATATTTAGAAGGATTAGAAAACTTTGATGAAGTTTCAAAGATTTCTTTAGGTTCCGCTATTGAAGTCACTGGTAAAGTCGTAGTTACACCAGAAGCTAAACAACCTTTTGAAATCCAAGCAACAAAGGTAAGTGTATTAGGATTGTGTGAAAAAGACTATCCTTTACAAAAACAAAGAATGGGATTTGAAAAAATGCGTGAAATTCCTCACGTACGTCCAAGAGCCAATACATATTATGCGATGTTTAGATTACGTTCTGTATTAAGTATGGCAATCCACACATTCTTCCAAGATAGAGGATTCGTATATGTACACACACCAGAAATTACTGGAAACGATGCAGAAGGAGCTGGAGAATGTTTTACTGTTACAACTCGCAGCGATGACAAATACGAAAAAGATTTCTTTGGAAAACACGCACAATTAACTGTATCCGGACAATTACACGTAGAACCATTTGCCTTAACTTATAGAAATGTTTATACTTTCGGACCTACATTCCGTGCTGAAAATTCAAATACAATTCGTCATGCTTCCGAATTCTGGATGATTGAACCAGAATTAGCTTTTGCGGATTTAGCCGATGATATGGACTGTATCGAAGAAATGATCAAATATTGTATCAATTACTGTTTAGAAAAAGCACCAGAAGAAATGGCATTCTTCGAAAAAATGATCGACCACGATTGCATCAACCGTGTTACAAAAGTCGCTAACTCAACATTCCGTCGTATGACATATACAGAAGCCATTGAACACTTAGAAAAAGCTAAAGGTCAATTCGAAAACAATGATATTTTCTGGGGAATGGATTTACAATCTGAACACGAACGATATATTTGCGAAAAAATCGTAGATGGACCAGTATTCTTAATTGACTATCCAAAAGAAATCAAAGCCTTCTACATGCGTGTAAACGAAGACAATAAAACAGTCGCTGCATGTGACTTATTAGTTCCATATGTAGGAGAATTAGTAGGTGGTTCACAACGTGAAGAACGTTACGATGTATTAACACAAAAGATGGCTGATTTGGAAATTCCACAAGAAACATTACAATGGTATTGTGATCTTCGTCGTTTTGGTGGATGCAAGCACTCTGGATTCGGTTTAGGATTTGATCGTATGTTAATGTATTTAAGTGGTGTTCAAAACATCCGTGATGTACAACCATATCCACGTACACCAAGAAACTTAGTATTCTAGAAATTTATAGCTTTCCGAAAGGAGAGCTTTTCTTTTTGTTTCAAGAAATGAAAATTTTGTGATATAAATATATTGCGTAAATAGGCAATTCAAGAAATGAGGAATATATATGAGTAAAGGAAAAAAGATACAAAAGAGAAGCAGTCGTAAAAAGAAAGTATCACTGGGTGTGAAAATTTCACGTTTCTTTCGAAAAATAATTTATTCGTTTATGAAGACCATTCTTGGATTTATGGATTGGCTAACTTCCAGCATACGAAACACAATTATTATTATCACAGTTATAGCGGTAGCCTTAGTTGGTACATTCTTAATTACGCACAACTCTTCAAACATTGAAAAAATGAGTACAACGTATTTAGATAACGTTGAAAAAAGTGTTATTAAAGAGAATACAGGTCGTAAATTTGAAGAAACTTATGAAATGAGCGATTATTTGATCTATGGTGAATCGTTCCAATTCTTTAAAAAGAGATACTCTCAAGCTGGGGATGATACACGTGGGAAAAATGTTGTATTCCGAAATGTAGAAACCGAAAAGGAATATACCTATACTTTCGATGATGGGGCTGATACAGGTGTGAAACTGGGACAATTGGAAGAAGGGTTATATGAAGTTTATATCTTTAATCATTTCCAAAAAGAACGTGTTTTCTCAAAAAAAGCCATCAAGGGAGATACTTTTACAACAATGCGTCGAAACGGAAAGGTAATGAATATCCAAATACAATGCGATAAGGATTATCTAAAGGATTTTGGAATTAATTATAAGAAAAACTATCTTTTCGTAACTGTGACTGAAAATACACCAATTACCACTACACTGGATGTAATGATCGATCCATGTGGATTGAACACACATGCCCTAACAAATAAAGAAGTTGAACACTTTAGCAACGATAAGATCGATGAAGCAAATGCCTCTTATCAACTTGCTAAGATGATTAAAGAAGATTTGGAAGTATACGGATTAAAAGTGGGACTTACTCGTGATAAGGACGAAAGAATTGGTTACTATGGAGAAGACAGCCGAGCAGGAAAAGCGTTTGAGTCGAAAGCCAAAGTATTTTTATCTTTAGGAATGTGTGAAAATGAGAAGGTCACTCGCCCTAACATTGTAACTTCTGCTTATTCTACTGGAGTGAATGCCAACTATCTTTGTTACGCAAGCCAGGATCTAGGCGTTGAATTAACAGCGTTAAGTACTCGTCCAGAATTTGAACCAGGGGTAAGTTATGATATGTTTACCACAGACGAAAACTTTGAATATACACACTGGGAATTCTATCCACAGTTACGTGAAACAGGAGGAAAGGCTACCTTTACAGGTACTATTGAATTCGCTACAAAGAATAAAAAATATTCAGATGCATATGGTATGTGTGGATTCATGTATTTCTTTGCTTCGGCAACCAACGATGAAAGTACCGATTACTTTTTAAACAATAAGGAATTAATTGCGCAATCCATCGCCGATGGAAT
>JAGHTX010000135.1 GCA_018065105.1 Bacillota bacterium | reverse complement strand
ATACAGAACATGGCATTTCCAGATAATTTTTTATGGGGAGGAGCAACAGCTGCCAACCAACACGAAGGTGGATATTTAAAAGGTGGAAGAGGATTATGTACCTTTGATGCCGTTACTGGTGGAGGATACAAAATCCCTCGTCGCGTATCGTATAAAGACGCACAAGGAAATCCTGGATCTGTACCAGTAGATAGTACAATGACAGGACCTGTTCCTGTAGATACAGTTGGATATATTGAAGAAGGAACATTCTATCCTTCGCATCAGGCAACGGATTTTTATCATCACTATAAGGATGACATTGCTTTGATGGCAGAAATGGGATTCAAATGTTTCCGTATGTCTATTTCCTGGTCAAGAATTTGTCCAAAAGGTATGTACGAAGTAAACGAAGAAGGATTAAAATTCTACGATCAAGTATTTGATGAATGTAAAAAATATGGCATTGAACCGGTAGTCACAATCAATCACTTTGATATGCCAATGTATTTAGCCGATCACTACGATGGATGGTTAAGTCGTGATTTAATTGATTTCTATGTATTCTTCTGCAAAACCGTATTTACACGTTATAAAGAAAAAGTACATTACTGGATGACTTTTAATGAAATTAACGTATTAACTGGATGGTGTCAAATTGGAGTGCATGACAACAACCCTCAAAATATGTACCAGGCACATCACCACATTTTTGTTGCCAGCGCTAAAGCGGTTCAGTTAGGACATAAGATCAATCCAGAAAACAAGATTGGTATGATGGTCTCTTATACACCAAACTATCCAATGTCTTGTAAACCAGAAGATGTATTATTGGCTCTTCAGGAAAATCGTCAAAAAGAATTCTATATGGATGTGCAAGTACGTGGATATTATCCAACTTATAAGCTAAATGAGTTCAAACGAAACGACATTGAAATTAAAATGGAAGCATCCGATTTAGAAGAAATTGCCAAAGGATGTGTAGACTATATTGGATTTAGCTATTATATGTCGACTGTATCAAGTACAAGAGATGACTTAGAAAGAACCGAAGGAAATCAATTTCTAGGTGTAAAAAATCCATATCTAACAACATCCGACTGGGGATGGACTGTTGACCCATTGGGACTAAGAATTGTATTATGCAAAATCTATGAACGTTATCACAAACCATTATTCATTGTGGAAAATGGATTAGGAGCGCCAGATACAATTGAAGAAGATGGTTCTATTCACGATTCGTATCGTATTGAGTATTTAAGAAATCACATTTCAGCTATGCGTGATGCGGTAGAGATTGATGGTGTGGATTTATTAGGGTATACTCCTTGGGGATGCATTGATATCGTTTCGGCAGGAACAGGAGAAATGAAGAAAAGATATGGTCTTGTTTATGTTGAAAGATATGACGATGGAACTGGAGATTTCTCTAGACGAAAGAAAGACTCATTCTACTGGTATCAAAAAGTCATCCAAACCAATGGAGAGGATTTAGATTAGATGGTTGCTTTAGAAACTTTATTACCTGTATTTTTTATGCTGGCTCTTGGCTTTGTTTCCAGAGTCAAAGGATGGATTACTTCGGAACAGAAAGCTGGAGCCAATCGCATTGTGTTTAATATACTATTTCCCATTTTAGTATTCAGCTTGATGTCCACTGCATCTATTGAGTTCAGCACAATTTATATTGTTGGATATGTATTTATCATGTTCCTGTTAAGTGTGGTAGTCGGAAAAGTATTCTCAAAATTTATTGATGAACGTTTTCAACATATTTCTCCTTATTTAATGTCTACGTGTGAAGGCGGAAATGTAGCTCTTCCATTATACTTATCCATTGTCGGACAAAGCAGCAATACCGTTATCTTTGATATAGCTGGTACGATTATTTGTTTTGTGGTCTTTCCAGTACTCGTTGCTCGAGCTTCTGCTTCTTCAAGCAGTCCGGCAGAACTCATTAAAAAGATTTTTAGTAACTCGTTTGTACTCGCTACTTTATTTGGACTTGTAATGAATGTAACAGGAATCTATTCTATGATTGATGTAAGTAGTTTTGGACCTACTTACAATGCGATCATTGCCCAAGCCACAACTCCAATTGTAAGTATTATCTTATTCTTGATTGGCTTTGATTTAAAATTAGATAAAGATACTTTAGGACCTATTGTACGATTCTTATCCGTACGATTTGGTTTCTATGCCTTAGTGATTGTAGGATTCTTTATTTTATTCCCATCATTAATGGCAGATAAGATTTATCTAATGGCCGTATTGATCTACTTTATGTGCCCAGCTGGATTTGGTCTAGCTCCTATCCTTTCTCCATTAATTAAGAATGATACGGACTCGAGTTTTATGTCCGCTGTCATGTCTTTGGGAATGATAGTTACCTTAATTGTATATACTTGCGTTGTATTATTTATCGCATAAAAAATGAGAAGCTATGATTGCTTCTCTTTTTGTTTGTTTGTGATAAGAAAGAATACGATGCCGAAGACTAGAATAAAGATAGAAATAAATTGGGAAGTAGAGAATAAACCAACGGATCCTCTTTCTAAATCCCCTCTAAAGTATTCCAAAATAAATCGTCCAATTGCGTAACAAATAAAATATATAGATACGACCTGTCCTTTGTGTTTTACCTTTTTACTGATATAAAGTAAAAAGAAGAAATGAAGTAAATCTAATAAACTACTGACCAATTGGATCGGGAATAGCGGGATACCAGCCGGTGCCAATCCACCAGCAGGAAATACGACAGCTAAAGCACTGTGACTTTCCATTCCGTAACAACATCCAGCCAGGAAACATCCAATACGTCCAAAACATTGGGCCAAAGCACCATAAGGTATTACTAGATCCAAATAATCCAGAATATCTAATTTTTTAATTCGACAGAAGAAGATTCCTGCAAGAATGGCTCCAATAATAGCGCCATACACGACAAATCCATTAGAGAATTCTAATAAAATACTTGGATTTTTTACAATTTCATTTAGAATCGTAATCCAGTATAGAATTTTTCCCCCGGCAATTCCTCCAATAATACAATAGAACACGAAAGAAAAAATCTTTTCCGCATCCAATCCTCTTTTTTTCGCTTCTTTTTCAGCCAGACTGGTTGCCACAAGAATTCCAAGGGCAATCATAAATCCATATCCATATAAATGAAAGTTACCTATAGAAAATAAAATGGGTCTCATATATTTCACCTCACAAAACGATTATACACAAAATAAGTACACTAGTCGATTTTTCTTGTATAATGTTGGGGAGGTATACATTATGAATTATAAAGGTGTAATTTTTGATTTTAATGGGACATTATTTTTTGATAACGATAAACACGTAAAAGCCTGGGGAAAAATTTCCGAATTGATTCGTGGGCATGGAATCACTTTGGAAGAAATACATTCTAAGATTAATGGCTCTCCCAACAAAGAGACCATCAATTACTTTTTTGATGGAAAATGTAC
>JAGHTX010000028.1 GCA_018065105.1 Bacillota bacterium | reverse complement strand
GAAAGGAGCTCATACTATGAAGCTTGAGGTGATTACAGACGGTCTCAAAACACTATTGCTGGAGAACAATTATAATCCTGCAACAATCCATTTCTACGAACGTGAATGGAACAAAATCGACACATTCCTAAAACAGGAATACAATGACACAGAATTTGATATGGAACGAGGACTCAAATATTTAGAGTGCCAATATGGGTTTGTATCAAATGTGAAAGATCATACGCTGTCCCAACAGCGTGTACAGCTGCTTCGAGTGGTACACATGCTTGAAGATTATAGACTACATCAGGTTCTCACTCGAAGATACTACGCATCAAAAAATCCAGTGACTCTAAACCCGTATTTTTCATCTATACAGGATAGATATCTGGAATATTTGGAAACAACGGAACTATCTTTTTCTACTAAAGAACATTATTCTTCTACTTCCAAGGTCTTTATGGATTATCTTTCTCAGAAAAAGCTAATTACTATTGAACAAATAAGTATGGACCACTGCAATGGATATCTAAAAACTTTAGCTGGATATAGTTTTAAAACGGTTGAACAACAGGTATGTGGTATTCGACATTTTCTGCGCTTTCTTTTTGCGCAAGGTTATTTATTGGAGAATTATGCAGACAAAATACATATGCCATCCATCTCCAAAAGTGCAAAAGTGCCTTCTGCGTGGAGTGCCGATGAATTAAAAACGATGATTGGATCCATTGACAGAAACAACCCTATTGGAAAACGCGATTATGCCATGATTCTTCTTGCGAGTGTACTAGGTCTACGTATCGGCGATATCAAAGCACTAGTATTTAGTAACTTTAACTGGGAAAACAAACAGCTTTCCATCATACAGCATAAAACGCATAAACCATTAACCCTTCCTGTGCCAGATGCCGTTGGCTGGGCAGTCATTGATTACATAAAGAACGGTCGTCCATCTTTTTATGAAACTGATCGTATTTTTGTAAAGCACATGCCGCCATTTGATCCGATTGGTGATGCAAACCACATGGAGCAGATTATTGTCAAATATATGAGAAAAGCTGGTATTGACAGACGTAAACGTAAACATTCTGGTTTTCATTCACTTCGACATTCAGCGGG
The DNA here is from genome assembly GCA_018065105.1 of Bacillota bacterium. GTDB lineage: Bacteria > Bacillota_I > Bacilli_A > Erysipelotrichales > Erysipelotrichaceae > Floccifex. Next base: position 6,239 of record JAGHTX010000028.1, on the reverse strand, counting down.
TTCTATGCTCCTTGAGATGGAAACTCCACTTCCGGTAATTACAAACATACTTGGACACTCAGACCCGGATATCACAGCGGTCTATTTGAAGACTGATCTTGAAAAATTGGCAGAATGTATCCTTACTCCGGAGGATTTTAGAAATGAATAAAATTATCTACAGTAGCGTATTCGCCAAAGAATTCCAGGATCTCGTTGATCTGAAACGTTCGCTTGGGTTTAAATATGAGACAGAATCACGTGCTTTTAAGAGAATAGATTCCTTTTTCATTGACAATGGTCTTGATAAAAAAACAGTTTCCAAAGATATCTGTAGTTTGTGGTGCAGAAAAAGATCCTACGAATCACCTGCCAATCATGCATCACGTATCAGTGCAATGAGAATATTTTGCCGATATCTTAATGATGTCGGTATCTCTGCATATATCCCACTCAAAGGTATCACAAAACATCCGCCAAAATATGATGCATATATTTATACCGATGATGAGCTGAAGCGTTTCTTTTCAGAAGTGGATAAAAGTCGGTCTGTTCCGTCAGAATGTCCATATAGAGGTGATGTCATGCCTGTATTTTTTAGAATTCTGTATACCAGCGGACTTCGCGTTTCTGAACTACGCCTTCTAAAAGTTGGAGACTTTGACCTTGAAAAAGGATATATTCATATCCGTGATGCCAAAAATCATAAAGAAAGACTTGTTCCGGTACATATATCTCTCGTAGAAAGAAGCAGAGAATTAAAACAAAAAATTCATGCTTCTTCGTCAGACGATGAATACTTTTTTATGATTCTGCCTGGGCGACCTATGACTCTTGGAAATGTATATCACAACTTCAGAAGATATATCGAAAAAGCAGGCATCAGTCATACTGGTCATGGTCCACGAGTACATGATTTTCGCCACACTTATTGTGTTAATCTTTTGCGTAAATGGTCTGATGAAGGAAAGGATCTGATGGCATATCTTCCATACATGAGAACTATGCTTGGTCATGAAAGTTTTGAAGAAACAGCCTACTATCTAAAGCTTACGGCGGAACGATTTCCATATATAAAAGGAAAAATTAAAGATTCGTTTCCAGATCTAATAAGTGAGGTAAACATCGATGAACACGAATTCTACTGATTTTGCCAAAGCTGTTTCCTCTTTTCTTACTGATTACCTTCCATTACAACGAAATTATTCTAATAATACGATCCTCAGTTATCGGGATACACTAAAACTATTGATTAGATATATCGTTGAAATAAAAGGAATACGTATCCAAAATTTTCAGTTGAAAGACTACAATAGAGATCTGATCATTGAATTTCTGGAGTGGTACCGAAAGCAAGGGGCTAAAAGTACTACTGCCAATCAGCGTCTCGCTGCTTTCAAGGCATTTGCGGAGTATGCACAGTTAGAGAGTATTGAACTAATATCCCCTCTTCTTGAAATATCAGGAATAAAGTCAAAAAAAGCATTTTCGCGAGAAATATCGTTTTTATCAGTTGAGCAGACTTCCAAACTAATCAATAAACCTGATATCCATACCACAACCGGATTCAGACACCGAGTCGCATTAACTCTTCTTTATGATAGTGGATGCAGGGTACAGGAACTTTGCGACCTAACGATATCTGATATTTTTATCAGTGAACAATCAACTGTTCGCTTACATGGAAAAGGAAACAAAACCCGCACCATAATCATTTCAAATGAAACAGCAAAGCTCATAAAAGAATATCTAGAAAGATATTGCAGAGGCTGGCTGCCAGATCATCCATTGGTTACGAATCGCTATAACCACAAGATAGATCGTGATGGAGTTGGATATATACTGAAAAAATATTCTGATCAAATACGCATAATGGATTCAACATTCCCATCAAAAATACATTGTCATGTATTAAGACATAGTAAAGCGATGCATATGTTGGAAGCTGGCATCAATATCGTGTATATACGAGATTTTCTTGGACATGAAGATATTTCTACAACCATGATATACGTACGTGCTGACAATCGACTAAAAAATGAAGCAATCAACAAACTTGCTCCAAAAATTACAGATGAAACCAATTTACCAGATTGGAGTAAGGATAAAGATCTTATGGCATTCCTAAACTCTTTAAAATAGGTATTGTATTATGCCGAGATAAAGCATTCTTCGACCCGATAAATAAAGGAGAAATCAACAGTATCTCGGCATAATATCTATCTCGTCATAAGGTGGAGTTATTTCTCCACTACTTGCGAACGTCTATCTTAATGAACTTGACTGGGAACTACAGAAAAAAGGTATTTATTTCGTGAGATATGCCGATGATTTCCTGTTGTTTGCCGACAGTGAGGAAGAGATAGAAAATGCTGGCAAGTTTGCGAAAGAAGTACTTGAAGGATTAGGCTTGGAAATTGCGATGAATAAGACCAAGATAGTTGATTTCAATAAAGATGATTTTGACTTTTTAGGTTATGGCTTCAAGCATTGGAAGAATCGTAAAAAGGATAATGAACCATACTTTATGGTAATGCCATCCGAGAAGAACCTTAAAGACTTTAAGAAAAAGATTAAGGACAAGACTAATCGAATGTGGACCAAGAGTAAGGGAGAATGGATTAAAGACATTAATCCAATTATTAGAGGAAAAGTCAATTACTACAAGAATGTAATGAAAGCCATTCATCTAAATGAGAAGGTGGGGCAGAAGAGTCATTGTTCTTGGAAAGCATGTATAGGAGACCTTCATAGAATGGATTCCTATATTCGCCAAAGACTAAGAGTATGCATGTTGCATAAACATCCTCATGTTAGAGATGGATATAAAATGACCTTCTGTTGGAATATAGAATATTTCTGCAAGATAGGACTTATTCCTTGTGCATGGCTGTATTTTTGTGATGAATTTGATGGATATACTATTGATGTATATGTTACTAGACAAACAGAGAAAAACAGAAGAAATAAACAAAAATACATCGAGAAGCTTAGAAGTCTTGGTGTTGAATACTATACTAAAGAAGTTTTAATTAAAATGAAGCATGCCAGAGAGGCACGCTTCGCTTGATGGTTTATAAATTGTAGGCACATTGGTAAGCCGGATGCCTTAATAGGGCACGTCCTGGTTTGATAAGGGGAGGTTGATGAATAGTCAATCTCCTACTTTATTATTGTGATTCAATTTTTGAAACTTTGTTACTTGTCTGTCTTTACTAAGTATTCTACATAACGAATATATGTATATCCTGTAAATAATACGGCTATAACTGTTTCAACAAGTACAACATTTTTTAAGATTGGAATTGGACTTCCAATATTCATCAAACATGCCATGGTTTGTTTAGAAGCGATGGCGCTAATGACAAATGGGAATGTAAATGCTGCATAACTTGGGAAGAATGGTAGTTTTAAATATCCAATTCCTTTTACAAGAGCTACGACATAGATGATACTGGAAATGGCTAACATTCCTAGTAAGAATGGAATGGATTTAGGCATTACCGATTGGACATACCCAGCAATACATAAACTCATTGGGGCTGCATAGATACAGAATAACGGTTTAGCTGGATTTGGAATTTCTTTATATTTCATATATCGAATGGTTACAACCACAAATAAGGCGATAAATGTGATCAATCCAAACCAGAATAAGATAGAACCTAAGCCTGTCTGTTCATAAGCAGGTGCTGTAACAGATGCAACGACAATTCCTACATAGACAATATAATAGCTTGCGAATACTTTTGGATACGCAAATCTCACTATGAAGTTCATTGTAAAGTAAATAATTAAAGCTGCATGCAAAACGATCGCAAATAACCAGATATAATACGATGCACTTCCAATAAATGGTTTAACATATGTGCTTAACAACATTAATGCCATGGAAAATGTACCAGATACACTGGCCATAATTGGATTTTTCATATCTTCCTTGATCATTGAAGGATAGAAAATGACTTTTAAAATAAATAAAACTAGAAAGATTGCGGATAAGATACCACAAAAATAACGAACATTTTCAGAATAGCTTTGTAGTAAATTTCCTAATGCTGCACAACCTAGCGCTACCCCACAAATGGGAACAGGTACTTCTTTAATTCTATTCATTGTATATACCTGCTATTTGTATTCTGGTGCTGTACGAATAATTGGTCCTTCATCCGCATCCAAAACAGTTAAGTTATATTCACGACAAATTTGTTCCGCTACTTTCCAAGCACATAATCCAGTAAAGTAAATACATTGTGGTTTGTGTTCTCCTTTACCTTTATCGTATTCTCTTGTTAATACACGACAACATGTTGATCGTTTTCCATTTGTGTTCATAAACCATGTGTGTAATTCATTACACAATTCCAAACATTTAATACTTTGTGGATTTGTTGGACCATCTTGTTCACAACGTCCAAATAATAAACCAAGAGCCATAACTCCACCATTTAATGCTCCACAAAGGCATCCTGATTTTCCGATACCTACTGCCATCCCAGAAGATAATTTGATAATTTCTTTTGGTACATCCAATTCAAATTCATCAATGATTGTTTTCATTAATGCTTCGCAACAATAAAATCCTCCTCTGAAATTATTTTCGGCTGCGATTTGAACTTGTCTTAAACGAATTTCTTGTTTCATATTGATTGTTCTTCCTTTCCTATACATTTATTATGTATTTCTATATATCTATCAAATTGTATAATAAGTGAAGAAATTGGTTAAATATCAATATCTAATAAACAGGATTGATTTATTAAGAAATACAATAATCTCTAGGAGTCGATATGAGTTGTCATAAAGACTATTTATTCTAAATTGGTTAAATCAATGTTTCTAAATATTTTGACATATTCTGTACGACTCATATCTAGAAAGGCAGCAATTTCTGTATTTGTCATTTTATGAGAAATATTCCCATATTCTTTAAAGAAATACAGGATTCTATCGGATGTTGGCATTTCTCGTAGATTGCGAAGCTTTAGCTGGAAATTAAATGCCTGTTGTAAAAAATGGATATTGATTTCTTTGGCTCTATCCGATTGATCAACAACCTGTTTAATTGTTTCATAATCTATACTGATAAACCTTGTATCTTCGGTAACATAAATGTTGTGAGCAGCCATATGTGGTTCTAGTTCTGGATAAAGAAGCATAGGAAGTCCGGAGACATATCCAATGGAATCGATTCGTTTTCTTCTTGGTGTTTTTTGGATATAGGCATAGAAAAAGCCATCTAGAAAAAAATAAAGCGTATCCACAATATCTCCGATACAGTATAGATGATTGTTCTTTCGGATGGTCTTGATTGTGGAATGCTCAACCAGTGTATTTAAAATATCTTCATCTACTATTTGTAGATAATCGTGATAAAATTGATAAATCGTTTCTTTCATAAGCACTCTCTTATGATATTATAACATAAAGTTATTAGTTTATTCTTTTATTCATTATTCTTTTTATGCGTTATAGGATAGAAAAAGGGACTAAAGCGAATAACTGGCTTTGACTAGTTACTCGTTATAATCCCTTTTTTAGATCTTCTAATATTTCATCTACTCCATTTTCAATCGAGATTGTTTTATAAGAAATCTGATTTTGATGAAGATAGTCGAGAACCAGGGTATCTAAGGCGATGGCATCTGTCTCATTTTCTCTTCTTCCCACGACATTATAGTTTGTATTCCGTTCTAGATAATATGTGACATTATGATATAGATTATGCGTTTCCTTAACAGCTAAATGGATCATCTCGTTATAGGAAGCAGGCATCTTGTCTTTAAGATAAAAGTCGTTGTATATCGATGTTAATAAAAGAGGGGAATCGGTAATAATGTAGTCGAGTTTACCATTCATCACAAACAATCTATGATTTTGCATGGCATGCATATATAAACGGTCGTTAAAGGCTGACATATGTTCTTCAAAGACGAGTTCATTCGAAAACTCTGGGACATTTTCAACATCATATCCAAGTCTCTTTAATTGAGCATATAAACCTGCCGCAATGGTTGTTTTTCCTGAACCGGGTCCACCGATAATATTGATGACAATCGTATCTTTCATAATTTCACTTCTTTCTTAGTTCATTATAACTTTTCATTCTTGTATATGACAAGAAATTCCCTAGGAAAATCGAATGTTTAAGACAATAATTACAAATTGTTGAAATTGACAAATAAAATGTAGAAAACGGTCGTATTTTCTTGTTTTTTCTAAAAAGTTCAATTAAAATTTTTATAAAAGAAGTATTAAAA
>JAGHTX010000131.1 GCA_018065105.1 Bacillota bacterium | reverse complement strand
CATGTCCTAAATGCCACGAAACCGGCACTCTTTCTTCGGAACATATTCTCTTGTATCTCTTCTTTTAGTCTACAGTTTCTTCAGATTCGTTTTTTGTTTCTTTCTCTAATTCCAACATTATTTATGTAGGTCTTTTGCTTATTGTCCTTTATTCTTGTATCAAACCAAAGGAGAAATATAGTATGGACAATCTTACATCTGAAACCAATTCATTCTTGACCTAATTAACCTTGATCAGAAGGATGTGAAGAGTATCAGATTCTCTAAGATAGCTGATAACTATTTCCAAATAAACGTTACGCTCGAACATCACTATCCTCAATGTCCGGATTACGGTTTCAATAAGCCAAGAATCAAAAATTATATTCTTAAAAGATCAATCACTCAGTTTTGGATAATAGAAAGACCATTATTCTTTACAATGGCAGACGCCATGTGTGTCCGATATGCGGGAAAAACTACTACGAACACAATCCCTTTGTGTTCCATTCCATAAAAATCTCTGTAGATGTGGTGATGAACGTTCTTCAGGAACCCAAGGACTTCAATGAAACATTCAGCTCCGTTGCCCGAAGATACAACATCTCACCAACCTCTGAATGTTCCATTTTTGACCAGCATGTACATCTTTTAAGGAAAAGTTAATGAAATGAAACATTTATAGAAAGAGTTACTCCCTATTATGTAAGCGTAAAGATAAGAGATAGGAGAAACATTTATGAAATTTATGGATGAAAAAGCTTACTTAAGCAACGATGTGATTCACAACTGGACAGAACAAGCCGTTCAATTATATGAAAAAAAAGCTGGAAAGAGAGCTGAAAATACAGTAAAACTTTCCTTAGCCATTGAAGAATTATTATTACGCTTCAGAGAAACATATGGAACAAAAGAAATCTGTCATTTTATTGGATATACACAATTCGGAAAAATATATTTTGAAATCAGCCAAAAAGGAATTGCCAAAGATTGTTTAGAAATCGACGAAGATTTACAACAAGCCTATGATATTTTGACTAGAATGGGACAAAAGCCAGAATATACCTACAAAGAAAAAGGAAGTATTAATAAGGTTATTTATTCATATCCTAAAAAGACAATGAAGAATAAAATGTTGATTCAAATCTTTGTAGCTATCGCCTTAGCCTTTGTTTCAAGTATTGTATTCCGAAAAATGCCAGGAAGCGAAGGAATAGTGGAAGTTATGACGAAAGTTATTCTTCCAAAATGCTGTGCGATATTATCCGCTATTGCGACACCACTCGTATTCTTAGCGGTCATTGATGGTATCACTGGATTAGGAGATATGACTTCTTTTGGAAAGATTGGTTCTAAGAGTTGTTTGAATATGTTAAAAGGATATGGAATATCCGTTCTTGTGATGTTGTTGATGGTAATTTTATTATTCCCAATCAGTCTTTCAAATGGAGCGAATCAAGGAAGTATTGGTTTACAACTATTCCAATTGGTATTAGATATCATCCCAAATAATCTTGTGGATCCATTTGTGAAAGACAATGCTCTTCAAGTCATTGTGATTGCGATTTTTGTGGGATTTGTCATGCTTCTTTTAGGAGAACAAGTTAACTCAATCAAAAAATTCTTGAGTGAATGTACAACACTTGTATATAAAATGATGGGATTTGCTTGTAAATTGATTCCAGCCGTTGTATATTTAGGTGTTTTTAACTTATTGATGAATAGTCAAATGGATTTAATTATCAGTATGTATCGTATGTTCCTAATGACTTTTGTCGGTGGATTTATCTTAATCCTTATCATTAGTACTAAAACTGTATTAAAAGTGAAAGTACCATTTAAAGTGTTATTCAAAAAAATGTGGCCTACACTATTAATTAACTTAACTACAAGTTCACAAGTATCCGCTTTACCAGAAAATATGATCTGCTGTAAAGAAAAATTTGGAATCAACGCCAAGATGGTAGATTTTGGATTACCATTCGGTATTGTCACTTATATGCCAGTCGGAGCAATCTTTATGGCATCTTCTGTCCTAGGTTTAGCTTTCATTTATAATCAACCAATTACTATCGCAATGCTAGTTAAAGTATTGATTGTAAGTGTTATCGTTGCGATTGCGGCTCCACCAATTCCAGGAAGCGCATTAATCGTATTGCCAATCATGTTGAATTGTTGTGGCTTATCAACCGAATATATGAGTTTAGGAGTCATCTTTGGAACAGCCGCAGGTTATTTCTTGCCAGCATTTAATGGATACTTATTACAGTTACTTATGTTAGACACAGGAAAGAGTTTGAATTTAGTTGATGATGAAAAATTAAGAAAAGAATGGTAGAAAGTTGAAAAGTACAACTTTCTACTTTTTTGCGTATAACGAACATTATTTCTTATCCAATCGAAAAGAAATAAATGCGAATACGCGAAGAAAAAAGGAAGTTGATATAATTCTTTTCCAATGGATATTACTGATAAATATCTCAATTGATTAGATAAGATTTGTATCATATATATTCACAAAGTTAACGCTTATTTTATACAGCGTTCAAAGAACTTGATAGCTTGAAGAATTTCATCCTGATTCGGATGATTTTTATTCATTCCTCCGATTACTCTCCATGGTCCATATGTATTAAAACCTTTACAACCATATTCTCCTAAAATAACAGCTTCCTTTTGATTTGCGATTTCTCTCATAGAATCTGTAAATCCTTTTCGATCTTTAGCACATGTATATAAGAAGAAGACTTTCTTATTCATGGGAAGATTCTTTTTTGTGAAAGATTCTATTGTTTCATAAAACTTTCCAAAATCAATACCGGACGCAAACCCAATCACATCATAGCTCTGTAAATCGGCCAGCGATTGTGTGGTTGCATCAATTGTATCAATCGTATATTTATCTGAAATGGCTTTTACAAGTTTATAAGTATTTCCATGGTGTGTGGATGCATATATAATAACTGTCTTTTTATTCATTGTTTTTATTTCCTTTCTACAATCTTTCAATCATAGTAAAGGAAAATAATAATACTTACTTTCAGATTTCTGCTATCTTGTAAAATTGAAGCTCTTTTATGACTCCTGTTGCGGATAATCCAAACAATCTCTTGTTAACCTCTGCAAAGTGTGCAGAACTTGAAAACCCAGCATCTAGAGCAGCATTTGTAATAGAGTTTCCATTGATAATATCTGTATAAACTTGAATAACTCTTTGATATATTAAATAGGCCGCAAATGTCATACCAACCTGTTCTTTAAACAAATGAGAAAATCTTCCTGTCGATAAGAAAACATGATCCGCTACTTCTCTACAAGTTAGTTTTTCATGCAATCTGGATTGTATATAGACCATAGATTTTTGAATTCTTTCATCTGTGATAATCGTTGTGTTGTCTTGAATTTCATTACTTTCAAAAACACATTGTAGAAAAGCTTGATAAGAGGAAGTGGATATTTCAGAAGATTCAAATTCCATAAAAGCTTTTCGAATCTTGTTGGCTGTGTCATTATTCATAATTTTGAGCACATCTATTTGATTAGAAACAGTTGTAGTTTTGTCAAACAAAAAGACCAATACACGTTTTCCATATGTATTGGCGGTATGAAACATACCAGAAGGAATCAGAATTCCTTCACACAAAATAGTTTTATCCGACAAGGATACTTCCATATTCCCTTCCAAAGAAATTATGATGTGAGCTGCACTAT
>JAGHTX010000202.1 GCA_018065105.1 Bacillota bacterium | reverse complement strand
TTTCTGATTTTCTTGAATTTTTATTTCTTCCGAAATTGACGTTCTGGTTTATAAATTTCTTATAATTCCTGTTCAGTTTTCAAAGAGCTATCTCTTCCGCGTTCTCAATGAACGCTCAGTTATATTAACAAACCTTTCCGCTTATGTCAACACTATTTCTCATTTTTTTCACATTTTTTGCGTTATTTTTTCTGATCTTCTCCAGACCCTTATTTTATCGGCTTTCTTGAAAATCAATAAAATAAAAAGAGTCTTATTCAGACTCGATTTCTGTGATTTTTTGAATTCTTTTAATGTGTCTTTCCCCTTCACTGAAAGGTGTATTTAAAAATGCATGTACAATATCTTTACAAGTTTCGATACCAGTTGTTCTTTGTCCCATCGACAACATGTTCGCATCATTGTGTTCACGAGTTAACTTTGCCATTGTAACATCTGTACATAACGCACAACGAATTCCTTTTACTTTATTTGCTGCAATAGAAATTCCAATTCCTGTACCACACAATACAATTCCTTTATCTACTTCGCCATTAGCAACCAATGTTGCCGCTGCTTTTGCATAATCAGGATAATCTACACTTTCTGGACCGTTACAACCACAGTCGATGATTTCATGACCTTCTTTTTGAAGCATTTCTTTGATTTCATTCTTATATTGATATGCTCCGTGATCACATGCCATTGAAATTTTCATTCTCTCTTTGCCCTCCATATTTTATGAAAACTTTTAATTTGTTTTCTATATAATAATACATCTTACCTAACATTCTGGAAACCTATATTTCAAGAATTCGTATTCTCGCTATCCATTATATATAGAAAAGACACCTTTTTTCCTGCAAGTAGCCCCTTTATAGACTTTGATTATATAAATATAAGTAGAATTTATGAAAAGTTTTATTTTTTGTACATATTTTGTTTACATCTGTTTTCAGTTTGTGGTAGAATCGTATTCGAGTTTAGGAGGAACTAATTATGAACTTAAATGAATTATACGAAGTGGTTGTTAAAAGACAACCTAATGACAAAGAATTTCTTCAAGCAGTTGACGAAGTATTCGACTCTTTAAAAGTTATCGAAGAAGTTCACCCAGAATTATTATCTGACGACGTTTTAAAACGTATCGTTGAACCAGAACGCCAAATCATCTTCCGTGTACCTTGGGTTGATGACAATGGAGTTACTCAAGTTAACCGTGGATACCGTATCCAATTTAACTCAGCTATCGGACCTTACAAAGGTGGAATTCGTTTACACCCATCTGTAAACATCTCAATCATCAAATTCTTAGGATTTGAACAAATCTTCAAAAACGCTTTAACTACATTACCAATGGGTGGTGGTAAAGGTGGATCTGACTTCGATCCAAAAGGAAAATCAGATGCTGAAGTTATGCGTTTCTGCCAAAGCTTTATGACTGAATTATACCGTTACATCGGACCAGAAGTAGACGTACCTGCAGGAGACATCGGAACAGGAGCTCGTGAAGTTGGTTACATGTTCGGACAATACAAACGTATTACTCGTGACTTCTCTGGTGTATTAACTGGAAAAGGATTAACATTCGGAGGATCATTAACTCGTACAGAAGCTACTGGTTACGGTTTATGTTACTTCACTCAAGCATTATTAAAAGACAACGGAACTACATTCGATGGTAAAACAGTTGCTATCTCTGGTTCAGGAAACGTTGCAATCTATGCTTGTGAAAAAGCTACTCAATTAGGAGCTAAAGTTGTTACATTATCTGACTCAAACGGATACATCTATGATGCAAACGGAATCGATTTAGATTTAGTAAAAGAAATCAAAGAAGTTAAACGTGGACGTATTAAAGAATACGTAGATGTTCACCCAGAAGCTACTTATGTTGCTGGAGAACGTCCATGGTCAGTAAAATGTGATATCGCATTACCATGTGCTACTCAAAACGAATTAGACATCGAAGATGCTAAGAAATTAGTTGCTAACGGTGTATTCTGTGTATGTGAAGGTGCTAACATGCCTACAACTCCAGCTGCAATCAAATACTTAATGGAAAATGGTGTATACTATGCTCCAGGTAAAGCTTCAAATGCTGGTGGTGTTGCTTGTTCAGGATTAGAAATGTCTCAAAACGCAATGCACTTATCATGGACATTCGAAGAAGTTGACGAAAAATTAGAAGGAATCATGAACGAAATCTTCCGTCAATGCCGTGACACAGCTATCGAATACGGACACGAAAAAGAATACGTAATCGGTGCTAACATCGCTGGATTCTTAAAAGTTGCTACAGCTATGAAAGCTCAAGGAACTGTTTAATAGTCAATACTCAATTAAACTTCTAAAGTCTACCGAAAGGTAGGCTTTTTTCTTTTCATTTAAAAAGACGAGATTTCTCTCGTCTAATATACTTTCGGGCTTTCCAAAAGTTGGAATTCATCATGAATCATGCCAATCTTGGTTACCGAACAATTTGGTACCATTTTATACGTTGGCATTTCATTTTCCCTATAATACACAGATAATCTACGAAGTAATTCACGAATAATAGATCCATGCGTAACAACCAGTATTTCATGACATCCACTTTGTATCGCAACCTCTTTCATCGTTGCTAAGAAGCGCTGGGCAGCCTTGTCTTTATTTTCCCCGTTTATATACTCGTATGAGCGAATATGCACCGTTCCATCTGGAAACACATCACTAACTTTACTTCCTTCATAATCGCCGAAATTAATCTCTTTGAAGCCCTTATGTTCTATACTTGGAATTCTTCCACGAACAATATAGTCAAGCGTATCTACGGCACGCTCGCTTGGTGAACTGTATGCAATCTCAATATGGGAAATATCCCACTTATCGCCTAATTCTTTAGCCTGTTGGATTCCTAGTTCTGTTAATGGTGCATCACACCATCCTTGCACCAATCCCTTTTTATTAAACATTGTTTGCCCATGTCGGACTAAATAGAAATTAACCCCTTCTATATTCATACATTTGGACACTCTCTTTCCTTAACGATCTATATATATAAGCCATTCAACAAAACGCCATACAAACGCTTTTAAAGGCATTTTAAGGCCTGTTATACATCTTTATATAATCTATTCCCTATTGCGCTTAGCGCGCTCAATACGCACCGATTTCGACTTGATTTTTCTAATGTTCTTTAATACTAAATTTTCCTTATGATTATAGATATCCACAAAGCTTTGATGAGCTTCTACTTTAATAGCACCTATGTCTTCTATTTGAATACCATCAACCTGGCATAAAGCACCTACAATGTCACCTGGTCGAATTTTCTTATCTTTTCCGCTATTTATAAATAATGTGCAAACTTGTTTCTTCAAGCTTTCGCTTTTATCCACAACCACCTTTGTAGACGTTTTTAATAATTCAATATCATCCAAGGATTTAGTAAACACAAAATCTCTAGTGTCGATTTCAAAGGAAGAAAAATACTCTTTTTGTGCCTCATTATAAAAAGAAATAGCACATCCAATCTCCATAGCTCTTCCAGAACGACCAATACGATGGGTATGAAGCGTTTTAGATTTTGGAAGATCATAATTAATAATCATATCTACTTTTTGAATATCAATTCCACGACTTACTACATCAGTAGCAATCAATATACGAACTTTTCCTTTTTTAAACAGATCCATATTAAAGAATCGTTCCTCTTGCTCCATTCCGCCATGAATTTTAGCAATACTGATTTCTTTTTCTTTAAGATATAGAAATAAGTTTTCTACATCTTGTTGTGTTGAAACAAAGATTAAACAAGATTCCGGAACCGCTTGAATTAACACTTGAATCAAGAACTCTTCTTTGTCCGCTTGATATAGATAACCCCATTGTTCTATTTGATCGTTTTCTTTTTCTACAACTACCTTTTTTGCACCCTTAACAAATTGATCCATAGCACTTGAATACGTAGCCGATACTAAACAAGTATTCTTTCTATTAGGAATGGAATCCGCTATGAATACCATATCTTCCTCAAAATCCTGGTTTAGCATTTCATCCGCTTCATCCAAAACAAGATAGTTGATTTTATCCATTTTCAAATTGTTTTCTTTAATATGCTCCACAATTCTTCCTGGTGTCCCCACAATCACATGACATCTTTGTTTCAAATCCTCTGCCTGCATAGAAAAAGATTCTTTACCAATTAGTAAATTCGTTTTAATCCCCATTAACAATCCAACTTGATCAAATACTTGTTTTACTTGTCTTGCTAATTCTCGTGTTGGACATAATACAATCGCCTGTGGATGTTTTTCATTTACAACTATGTTTTGTAAAATTGGAAGTGCATAGGCTAAAGTTTTCCCGCTACCCGTTTTCGATTGAATAATACAATCCATTTCGTTATTTAATAACTTCCAGGCTTCTTCCTGTACTGGAAACAACTCACTATATCCTAAATGCTCTATCGCCTTTAAAAGACTTTCTTTTAATTCTAACTCTTCAAATTTCATACTATCACTATACCAAAAATAACAAAAAAGCTGAATCCGAAGACTCAGCTTAAGTAGCAATCAAACTCTAGTTAAAATTATTTAATTTCAACAGATGCACCAGCAGCTACTAATTTTTCTTTAATAGCATCTCCTTCTTCTGGTGAAATGTTTTCTTTGATTGTAGCTGGAGTAGCATCTACTAATTTCTTAGCATCAACTAATCCTAATCCAGTGATTTCTTTAACAACTTTGATTACAGCAACTTTTGTAGCTCCAACATCTGTTAATACAACTGTAACTTCAGATGGTCCTTCATCAACTGCTTCAGCAGCAGCAGGAGCAGCAACAGCAGCTGCTGCAACTACACCGAATTTTTCTTCGATTGCAGTAACTAATTCATTTAATTGTAAGATTGTAGCTTCTTCTAAGAATGCTAAGATATCTTCTTGAGTAATTTGTGCCATGATTTTTTCCTCCTAATAATTACTTTAATTTTTTTGCTTATTCAGCAGCTTCTGTATTTCCGCCTTTAGCTTCAGCTAACGCTTTAATTGTCATAGCGAATTTGATAACTGGAGCATTTAAGCAAGAAGCGAATTTAGCCAACATACCTTCTTTGTTAGGTAATGAAGACAATTTTTGGATAGCAGCTTCATCAACTACTTCACCATCAACTACACCTGTTTTTAAAATTAACTTGTCGTGTTTTTTAGCGAAACCAGCTAATACACGAGCAGGAGCAACAGGATCTTTACCAAATGCTAATGCGTTAGGTCCTTTTAAACTTTCAGCAAAAGCACCGATACCAGCTTCTTCAGCAGCACGACGAGCGATAGCGTTTTTGTATACTTTGAATTCAACGTCTTCAGCACGTAAAGCACGACGTAATTCTGTAACTTCAGCAACAGTTAAACCACGGTATTCTACCATTACGATTGAACTAGCAGCTTCCATTTTTTCAGCTAATGCTTTAACATCGGCTTGCTTTTGAGCAAGGATATTTTGGTTCATTGTGTCCACCTCTTCTTTCTATATTGTAACAATATTCAAAAGAAAACCCGCATCAAAGACAAGACACGGGTAACTAAATGCAAGTTCGTTGTGCATCGATCCCTCGGTAACATGATTAAGCCAAATAGCCGTTACTGTCTTTGGAATATTGATAACAATCAGATACTAATCTGTTAATCTGGATTTGTCAAACTATTTTTCAATAGTTACATGGATTCCAGGACCCATTGTTGTAGAAAGAACTAAATTTTTCATATAAGCTCCTTTTACAGTTGTAGGACGAGCTTTTGCGATCACTGCGTAGATTGCTTTGAAGTTTTCTACTAATTTTTCTTCAGAGAAGCTTGTCTTACCAATTAATACATTGATGTTTCCTTCACGGTCAACACGGTAAGTAACTTTACCTTTTTTAACTTCATCGATAGCTTTTGCTACGTCTGGAGTTACTGTTCCAGTTTTAGGGTTTGGCATTAATCCTTTAGGTCCTAAGATACGTCCTAAACGTCCTAATTTACCCATCATATCTGGAGTAGCGATTAATACATCGAATTCTAACCATCCTTTTTGGATGTTTTGGATGATTTCATCAGCTCCTACGAAATCAGCTCCTGCTTCTTTCGCGATTCTTTCTTTGTCACCTTGACAAATTACACATACACGTTGTGATTTTCCAGTTCCGTTTGGTAATACCATTGCACCACGGATTTGTTGTTCAGCGTGACGTGGGTCTACATTTAAGTTGAAGCTTACTTCAACAGATGCGTCAAATTTTGTTGTGCTTGTTTGTTTTGCTAATGCAACTGCTTCTTCAATTGTGTAAAGTTTTGAACGGTCAACTAATTTAGCAGCTTCAGCATATCTTTTACTTACTTTTGCCATTTTCTGTTCCTCCTATTCAAATCCTTCAATTGCGATACCCATATTGCGAGCTGTACCAGCTACAATACGCATAGCACCTTCAACGTCGTTAGCGTTTAAGTCTGGCATTTTGTATTCTGCGATTTCACGTAATTGATCTACTGTGATAGTAGCGCAGATTTGTTTTTGGTTAGCACTTGCAGTTTTGATGTTAGCTGCTTTCTTTAATAAGTGTGCTGCTGGTGTAGTTTTTAATACGAATTCGAAGCTCTTGTCTTCATATGCAGTAATGATTACTGGCACGATGTCTCCACGACGATCTTTTGTTGCATCGTTGAATTGAGAACAGAATTGAGGCATGTTGATACCAGCTGAAGCTAGAGCTGGACCTGGTTTAGCCATCCCTGCACCAAATTGCAACTTACAAACTTTTGTAACTTTCTTTTTGCTCATAAGATGTTCCTCCTATATTAATCTTATGCAGTGGTTAACGAGCATGAAGTTAGACGCTCTGCCACGCATGCTAAAACATTATACTGAAATTTATCCCTCAATGCAAGCTTTATTTTCATTTTTTTAACCTTAAAGAAATGCCCATTTTATCGCATATTTAGCACTTTTTTAGAACGAAAATAAGCCCACAAAAGTGAGCCTATAATTCATGATAATATGGGCAAATATCTTCATATGATCCATCTTTCATTCTAAATCCTTTTGGAATAACTCCCAATTGAATAAATCCTAATCGTTCATAAAGATGGCGTGCATGAATATTGCTTCGAACTACGGCGTTGAATTGTAAGACACCGTATCCATACTCTTTTCCTTTTACCAAACAGTCGCTAACAAGCTTTTCACCGATATGTAAACCACGAACTTGTTTCAATACGGCGTAGCTCGCGTTACAGATATGTCCACATCTTCCAATATTATTTGGATGTAAGATATATAATCCTACAATTCTTCCGTTTTCATCTTCAGCAACACCGCAATGTGTTTGGCCATCAAAAAATGTTTTACCAGATTCCATATCTAAGAATTCTTCTTGTGGAAAAGCGATTCCATCTTCTACCACTTCATTCCAGATATGAACCATAGCTTCTAGATCATTTTCTGTATATTTTCTGACAATGACATCCATATTATTTTTTAGCTGCTTCGAATTCTTCTTCTATTTCTTTCGAAGGTGCTTTTGTTAATAGAGAAACAACAACAATCATAATTGATCCTAATACGAAAGCTGGAAGTAATTCATAAATATTCCATGCTCCACCTAGTGGACGTACCATGAATTTCCAAACGAAAATTGTGATTGCTCCAGTAACCATACCTGCTAAAGCTCCAGGGAAGTTCATACGTTTCCAATATAGGGCAAAGATTACTAATGGTCCAAAAGAAGCCCCAAATCCAGCCCATGCGAAAGATACGATAGTAAATACAGAACTGTTAGGATTCCAAGCCATAACACATGCGCATAAGGAAATACCAACTACAGTTAAACGAGCTAATAAAATAGATTGTTTGTCTGTTAATTTAATTTTCATTACATCTTGAATCAAGTTTTGAGAAACACTTGAAGAAGCTGTTAATAATTGTGAATCAGCAGTTGACATTGTACAAGCTAAGATACCTGCTAAAACAACACCTGCGATTAACGCAAATAAAATACCATTTTGTGATAACAATCCAGAAATTTGGATAATTACAGTTTCAGCGTCTGCACTGTTATCAAATAGAGGAATACCACCTTTAAGAGATACACAATAACCGATCATACCAATAAAAATCGCAACTGCCATAGAAATAACTACCCAAATAGAAGCGATACGTCTTGAAGTCGCAACTTTCTTTTCATCTTCAATCGCCATGAAACGAAGAAGAATGTGAGGCATACCAAAATATCCCAATCCCCAGGCAGCTGTAGAAATAATAGTAATGAATCCATAATCAGAAGACGTACCAGAAGTAATATCATACATTTGCGAAAGTGATAAATACCCTTTCATGTTCTTAATGTTTTCCATTACATTATCAAATCCACCAGCAACATTTAAAGCGAAAACAGTGATAACGATCAAGGCAATACTCATAACAATACTTTGAATTAAGTCTGTTGTACTTACTGCCATGAATCCTCCAAGGATTGTATATCCTACAATAACAATGGCTCCAACAATCATTGCAGTGTGATATTCAACGCCAAATAAACTATTAAATAAAGACCCAACAGCCTTAAATCCAGAAGCTGTATAAGGAATAAAGAAAATGATAATAATGATTGCCGAAATGCACATTAATACATTCTTTGAATCTTTAAAACGTTTTGAAAAGAAATCTGGTAATGTGATTGAATCTGTAACGATTGTATATTTTCTTAAACGTTTTGCGACCAACAACCAGTTAAAGTATGTACCAACCGCAAGACCAATAGCTGTCCATCCAGCATCACATGCTCCTGTTAAATAAGCAACTCCAGGAAGACCCATCAATAACCAACCACTCATGTCTGAGGCTTCAGCAGACATAGCTGCAACAATAGGCCCAAGTTTTCTTCCTCCTAAATAGAATTCTTCTGAGGAATCTCCACTACCTTTTTTACTAAAGTAATATCCAATATAGATCATCAACGCTAAATATGCGAAGATAGAAATCAATATTGCAATCTTTGCTCCGTTCATAATACTCTCCTTCCATCAAAAACATTTGAAGCTAAAATGTTTTCGTTTTGTAAACACATGTTCATAAGATTAAACACGATTAGAAGTATACCACACAATAAAAAATTTTTCACAAAAAAAGAAAGCATTTTTCATTTTTTTGAAAAACGCTTTCAATTCTCTAGCTATTTTGTGAAAAATACTTTATCAATGATTTTTGCGAAGATTTTATTACTCTTCATTCCAAATACAGAGGCTAAAATATTTACAACATCTTTATATCCAGTTCCGCCTGAAACAAAATCCATTGCTTCTTCTGGAAGTTCTATGCGACCAATCTCTTTTCGCAATACTTTTAAATCTTCTTTAGAAGCAGTTGCGAAGATATTTCCTACTTCTTCTTCTGTTGTTGCTGCAATTAATTGTTCTTTTAAAGACATAATGACTACCTCTTTTCTTCTTTTATAAGTCAAATATAATATTTTCTCTTCTAAAATACAATTCCAAACCAGAAAAAAAGCAGATTACTCTGCTCTTTCTTGTAGTTCTTTTAATGTTTTTTGAGCCCATGCATATTGAGTCATATACTCACCACGGAACAAATCTTTTTGCCCATCGCAGTATTTATAGTAATCACAATCTAACGCACTAGTATCCAGTGCAAAACCATTATTGCGGTTACAAATAATCTTGTCTAAATTATATTCTTTTAAAACCTTAATCAATTCAAACTTCAATACATAGATGTATCGACGTTTTTTATCATTTACTTCTTTAAATAAAATTTCACAAATTTCATCAACTAATACAGTTCCACCACGACGATCTACTAATAATGCCAGGAATTCTTTTGCCTTCTTACGAGGGAAAGGTAAAGAAACACCATTCATAATTAAGTCGAATTGACCAAAACATTGTACAGAAAGAGAAGAATATTCTCCATAACGAATATTTTTCAACTCTTCCATTACCATTTCATTAGTAATTGGTCTTAATAAATATCCACTTATATGTTTTTTAAATGACGCATAGCATCCTTGAGAATCATCAGAAATGATAACGATATTAATCTTTGCGTTGATTTCTTGAACTTTATCAACCAATGATAAATCTTGCCCAACGATTGGAAGATACAACACACTTGCCCCTAGTACGTTTTGTAACAATTCTTCTTCGTTAAGAAGATACTTCACTGATATTGAAAGGTCTTGAAATGCTTTTACAATTTCTTTTTCTTGATAAACCAATATCTCCATAATCACTACTGTCCTTTTCATTTTCTCAGAAATTATTATAAATGGATAAAAATGATATTTATATACATTGTCCCCAAATGCATAAATTATGCGACTAAATGCAAAGTTTTTCAGAAAGTTTTCCGAAATTCTTTCATTTCATATATAATATGAATATGTTTGACACAATAACTCGCCATAAATCAAAACGCATATATAGTGAAAAAGAGAAGAAATGTTCCGTTTTAATTCCTCTTGTATTTAAAGAAAACGAATGGCACATTCTTTTTGAAATACGTTCCCATACATTAAAGAAACAACCAGGAGAAATCTGTTTTCCTGGAGGAAGAATGGAAAAAGAAGATTTGGATTCAAAAAGCTGTGCACTACGAGAAACCCAAGAAGAATTATTAATTTCTCCCCAAAACATAGAATATATAGGAGAACTCGATTATTTTCTATCGCATTCCAATCTACGCGTTGACGTACATGTTGGAATATTATTAGATTATAGAAACACATTTAACGAAGAAGTCGAAACGATATTCACTGTGCCACTTTCCTATTTTTTAGAAAATGAGCCCGAACTATACTACAACACACTACAAACAATTCCAGATCCATCTTTTCCTTTTGAAGAAATCCCAAATGGAAAAGACTACAAATTTTCGAAAGGATTAAGCGATACCCCAGTTTATCGTTACAAAGAACATTTTATTTGGGGATTAACCGCTCGTGTTCTTTATCACAACATACAATACTTCAAATAGAAAAAAGGCCCTAATTGAGCCTTTTTTAGTTGTTGATATTAACTTCAGAAAGAATTAATCCTGGGTTACGTTCTTGAACGTTACGAACGGTCCAAATACTATTGAATAAAATCAAGTAATTTCCTTTAAAATCTTGTACCAATTTTGAGTCAATTGATAATTTTAATGATTTTGGATCAATATTTTCGTTTTGGATCCAACGTACTTCTTCGTAAGGCAATGTGTTACGAATGATTTCTACGTTATATTCCGATTTCAAACGGTGTTCCAATACTTCGAATTGAAGTACCCCAACAACACCTACATATACTTTTTCAACCCCACTGGCAGGTTCTGTATAAATTTGGATAGCCCCTTCTTGTGCGATTTGTGTTACCCCTTTAACGAACTGTTTACGTTTTAAAGTATCCTTTTGAATAACAAGGGCAAAATGTTCCGGCGCGAAAGTAGGAATGTTGTCAAATTTTACTTTCATCTTAGGAGAACAAACAGTATCCCCAATTGAGAAAATACCTGGATCAAATACCCCAATGATATCTCCTGCATACGCTTCATCAATGACACCACGTTCTTGAGCCATCATTTGTTGAGGTTGTGAAAGCTTCATTGTCTTATTACGTTGTACGTGATATACGTTCATTTCTTTATCAAACTTACCAGAACAAATACGCATAAACGCTAAACGGTCACGGTGTGCCTTGTTCATATTGGCTTGAATCTTAAACACGAACGCAGAGAATTCTGAATCCATTGGATCAATTGTATCTTCTCCAGCTTTACGAGCAAGAGGTGTTGGTGTCATGTTTAAGAAGTTTTGTAAGAAAGGTTCAACCCCAAAGTTTGTTAAGGCAGAACCAAAGAATACAGGGGATAATTGTCCATTATGAACTTGATCGATATCAAATTCATAACTAGCACCATCTAACAACTCAATATCTTCAATCAATTGATTTGCTAATTCTTCTCCGATTACATTGTATAATCCGTCTGTATCATCTACTCCGACTTCAATTTTTTCTGCAATACTACGACCACGTCCGCTGTTATCAAAAGCTAAAATATGTTTCGCATCACGATCATACACACCTTTGAAACGATCTCCGGAACCAATTGGCCAGTTTACTGGATATGTTCCAATTCCGAATTCTGTTTCCAATTCTTCCATTAAATCAAAAGGATTTTTTGCTTCACGGTCCATCTTGTTAATAAAAGTGAAAATAGGAATATGACGCATCGCACAAACCTTAAATAACTTACGAGTCTGCGGTTCGATCCCACGGCTTCCATCAATAACCATAACAGCACTATCGGCAGCCATTAAAGTACGATATGTATCTTCTGAGAAATCCTGGTGACCTGGTGTATCCAGAATGTTGATACAATATCCGTTATATTCAAATTGAAGTACCGAAGAAGTAACCGAAATCCCTCTTTGTTTTTCGATTTCCATCCAGTCGGAAACGGCATGTTTCGAGTTTTTCTTTCCCTTAACAAAACCAGCTTGTTGAATAGCTCCTCCGTATAATAATAATTTTTCAGTTAATGTAGTTTTACCAGCATCGGGGTGCGAAATAATCGCAAATGTACGACGGCGGTTAATTTCTTGTTCTAAAGTTGGCATATTTTACCTCTCTTTGCGCAAGTAACTATACTATATTTTTTACCGAAAAAAAAGACCGTTGCATGCACAACAGTCAAAAATTTTAGCGTTTTGCTTTACCAGAGATAATCCATGGAGCTGGTTCTTGTACAAAAGAGTTTTTAGAGTTCAACTTAGATACAGACACCTGGATAATTTCAATATCTTTGATATCGTATTTTTCAAATACTTTAGAAATATGACCAGCAACACCTAAATCCAATGTATAAACAACAACGTTGATATTTGGATTTAAACGAGTTAAACAATCTAATTCTTGTTCTAAGCTAGCCGAAGCAACCATGAAAGCTGTACAAGGAATTGCGCAGTCTTTTAATGTATGCGCATCTACATGATCCACTACTGTTACGTTTTGTAAACCAAAGTGTTCAATATTTTCTTCCATAGTTTGACGATCTTTTTGGTTGTATTCTACGGCAATGATACTTCCTTCTACCGCGATAATAGCCGATTCGATCGCAATACTTTCACCGCTAACAATAATGATATCATCTTGTCTTCCAACATGCATCTTATTTAAAATAACCGAACGAATTTCGCTACCAACATAACGTACAGAACCTCTTAA
This sequence comes from Bacillota bacterium, assembly GCA_018065105.1. Lineage (GTDB taxonomy): Bacteria > Bacillota_I > Bacilli_A > Erysipelotrichales > Erysipelotrichaceae > Floccifex. The sequence goes on along the minus strand of JAGHTX010000202.1, from coordinate 1,432 downwards.
GAAACTAGTGTTATCCATACCGATCTTATAAGTATTACGAGCTTTTTCGTTTACGATCAACATACCCGCTGAAGCATTGATACCACGGTCGATCATGTTCATTAATTTATCACATTTTACTTCGCCTTCTGGTTCAGAACCTTCGTTATAATAAACATCACAATCCCCTAATCCTGCATTCCACATGTTGTAGAAAATGTCTTGATTTCCTGCTTCAGTAAAAACCAAAACAGTACGGTGGCTTTCAACCGTAGGGATAACGTTTTTATTTTTTCGAGTGATATCTAACATTTTAACCTTTTCCAAATCGATTGGTGTATTCTTCGCAAAATACTGTAACCACGATAAGATAATGTCATTTGTAAATATTTGTTTTTCCATAAAATAATCTCCTTAATCAATATGTAAGTAAATTCTTTTATTATTTTACCATAATTCATAAAATTCCGATACAATACAATTATGATAGACATGAATTTAGCCAAAGAGGCTTTCGAACAATACTTAAACGAATTTGATCGAAACGATCCTAAAATTTCTTTAAAAATCGTCCATACATATGGTGTCGTTCATTATACCCAGCAAGTATGTCAGCGTATGAAGCTAAACGAAGAAGACACAAATCTTTCTTTATTAATTGCCCTATTACACGATATTGGTCGATTTGAACAAGTACGCCTTTATGATAGTTTTGAACACACAACGATGTCTCATGCTGATTTCGGTGTGGATTTACTCAAGAAAGATCAATTTATACGAAAGTTTGTACGCGACAGTCAATACGATGACATGATTTTTAAAGCCATTTATCATCATAGCGACTATAAACTAGAAAATATTGAAGACGAAAGAACGCTCTTCTTCTGCAAAATGATACGCGACACAGATAAGCTGGACAATTGTCGGGTAAAACTGGTAGATCCCATTGAAGTATTATTAAACGAAACAAAAGAAGAAGTTGGAAGTGAAATCATCACAGACAAAGTATGGAAATCGTGTTTAAACTACCAATCCGTACTTTTGTCCGATCGACAAAGTAAAGTGGATTATTGGGTTAGTTATATCGCTTACTTCTTCGATATCAATTTTAAAGAATCTTTTCAAATTATTGAAGAAAATGATTTTGTATCCAAAACGATTCATCGAATCCCCTATTCCAATAAAGAAACAAAAGAAAAGATGGAATATTTAGAATTCATCACAAACGAATATATTCACCAGAAAGCGCTTTATTAAAGTGCTTTTTTTAGCGGCTTTAAGGAAACGTTAAGGTAAAACAAGGTTAAAGTTCAGACTTGAGCGATATTCTATAGACGTAAAAAGGAAGAGCTGATAAAGCTCAAGGAGGAAACATATATGAAAAAATTAAACACATTCGCTAAATTAGGATTAGCTACAACAATGGCATTTGGAAGCATGGTACCAGTTATGA
>JAGHTX010000160.1 GCA_018065105.1 Bacillota bacterium | reverse complement strand
CAATAACACCATCAAAGCCATATTTCAACAATGGAGACAGCATTCCTAAATTTCTTCCTGTACAAAGAAATACTAGATTACCCTTTTCTTGCGTTTTCTTGATTGCCTCTAAAGCACTTTGCGGTGGCACATTTTCTCCAGCTACGGTTAATGTTCCATCAATATCCAAAAATATGAGTTTCTTTTCCATTTTTTACCTCGCAAGTTTCTAATCAAAATAACACTTTTTTGAAATATAATAACGAACAAAAATTGAAGTGTCAACTCTTTAGCGGAACCGTTTCCATAATAAATAAAGAAGATACTTTGAATATTTAAATTTGGATGAGGATGAAAGCTAGCTCTAAATGTCATGAGGTTTTCTACTCGACTCACCCAAGCTACCTATAAACGATCTTGAGGTTTTTTACTCTTCGCTAAATCAGGATGTATTTCCTGATTTTTTTGCTTTATTATAAATAAAAAAAACGATATCTACTCCACGACCAAATTTCATAGATATCGCCACCCCAATATAGGCACCCTTATGATACTTTATAAATCTAAATTCATCAATGATTTTAATCAGAAGATATATGACCAGGAAATGTTTGCTTCCAATTTTTGGGATTCACCCTGCCCTAAATGTCATGAAACCAATACGCTTTCCTTTTATGGAAGATATTTTCGTTCTCTTTATACAGATAACGGTATCGTTACTATCCGCGTTCAAAGATGCAGATGCTCTGCATGTAATTCTACTCATGCCGTGCTTCCTTCCTTTATCATCCCATATTCAAGAATTTCTGTAGATGATGCCTGTGAAATTGTATCTGGTGATCCTCAACACCTTGATAATATCATGATCCGTCTTTCTATCGCTCGTGCTGCCATCCTTGAAATAAAAAGGAAATTTGATATTTATTGGAAGAATCTTGTTTATAATCCCTATTCTTTTTCGGATCTCTCTTCTTTTTGTATCCGTTCTTTTAATCTGCAGTTTCTTCAGATTCGTTTTTTGTATCTCTTTTTAATTCCAACATAGCTTGTGTAGGTCTTTTCCTTATTGTCCCGTATTCTTGTATCAAACCAAAGGAGAAATACAATATGGATAGCCTTACATTTGAAAATCAATTCATTCTTGACATGTTTAACCTTGATCAGAAGGATGTCAAGAACATAAAATTCTCAAAAATCGCTGATAATTATTCACAGATCGACATTACGCTCGAACCTCACTATCCTCCATGCCCGGACTGTGGGTTCACTTCGCCCAGGATCAAAAACTATGTTCCGAAAAAGATCAATCATTCAATTCTGGATAACAGAAAGACCATTATCCGTTACAATGCCAGACGCTATGTGTGTCCAATTTGCGGAAGAACATATTATGAACACAATCCATTTGTGTTCCGTTCCATGAAGATTTCTGCTGATGTGGTTATGAATGTTCTCAAGGAGCTCAAGGACTTCAATGAAACATTCAGCTCTGTTGCACGCAGATACAATATATCTCCAACTTCTGCATGTTCTATTTTTGATCAGCACGTTCAGCTTTCAAGAACCAAACTTCCAGAAGTAATCTCGATCGATGAAGTGTATGCGTTTCGATCTCCTACGAGCAAATATGTATGCATGCTTCTTGATTTTATTACACAGGAACCAGTTGATATACTTTCTTCAAGAAGATACGATGACCTTTACAGTTATTTTGGAAAGATTCCAGAGGAGGAAAGAAGAAACGTAAAGCTTCTCTGCTCCGATATGTATGACACCTATCGTTCCATCGCCGCAAGCTGTTTTCCTGAATGCAGGTGCGCCATTGATTATTTCCACCTCTCGCAGGAATTCCACCGAAAGCTGACCGACGTAAGGGTACGGATTATGAAAGGATGCAGCAAGGATAGTAATAATTACTATCTTCTAAAGAAATTTAATTGGATGCTCTTTAAGAATGGTGATGAAAAAAACAGGGATGGAGACATTTTTGATCCAAACCGCGAGAAAAAATACAATCACCACTATAAAGCATATCTTAATCTTTATGATATCAGGGAATACCTTCTGAATGTGGATCAGGAACTAACGGAAGTGTATGAGCTCAAGCTCGAGCTTACTGAATTTTATAAAAATAACACTTATGAGAGTGCAAAATTAAACATAAATGATTTTATCCAAAAGTTTCACAAAAGTAATGTTGCTGAGATGAATATGTTTGGAAGAACTCTGGTGAAATGGAAGGAAGAAATCATCAATTCATTTATTATTGTAAAGTATGACTATAAGATCGATAAGGACACAGGCCATGTGGCAGTCCATGACAGAAAGATAAATAATTCAATAATCGAAAATCGTAACAAGATCATCAAGAATATCAAGCATAATGCCAATGGGTATTCAAACTGGTTCCGATTCAGAAATCGATTATTATATGTGCTCAGGCCTGGTGCGACCTTCCATTTGGAGCCGCTTGATATTCCATGGAAAAAGAAAGAATAAAATCGTAATCACAGGAGAGATCAGCTGCTCTGCGGGGACGCAACAGTGAACGGTACTGTATAGCTATACGAAAAGGACAGAACCGAAAGGTTCTTTTCTTTTATACATGTCCTTTTTCGGTAGCTTTACCGCAAGAAAATCCCGGGGTAGCCATTTATGGCGTAGGGGCTGGCCCCTGATAAAACATAAAAAATAGAGTACCTGAAACAGGGGCTCTCTAATTTACTGCGTGGGTGTGGTAACGCTCTAACGTAACGTGTGGCTGTTTTTTGACCTATCTAATTTTATGTGTGGTTAGTATCCACACATTTTTCTTTTCCTTTTTCCCATAAAAAATCCTTTCGTTATAAAATGTTTTCGGCCAAGAAAAATTTTATGCGAAAGGAGATTAAATCTATGAAAAATTATATCATCAAACAATTGAATATAGACCCTGAAAGAATAAAAAATTTGAAAATCATCGAAAAACAATCAGGTTCTGATTTCTATATTGAACTTGTTCATACCTTTCCAGATTGTGAATATTGTGGAGGTCATACCATTTCCAATGGCTTTGCACGTCCAAAACCAATCAATCATCCAACTATTGTCAATGAGAACAATCGCATCATCTTTAAACCTATCAGATATAAATGCAAGGATTGCGGAAAGACATTTACTGAAGAAAATCCCTTCACCTTCTCCACATTCCGTAATTCCTACTTTGCTTTGGATCAGATTATGAAGGATATCGCCAATTTAAACTTCACATACCATGATATCGCAATCAAGAACAATGTCAGTCCTCCTACTGTTCAACGATATCTTGACAGCTTTGTTTCTGTCCCTAGACAGACTCTTCCAGAAAATATCGGCATTGATGAAATCTATTCCAAGATGGCTAAGAGAGGTCAATCCAAATATCTATGTGTTCTGGTTGATAATGAGCATAGATATCCATTTGAAATATTATCATCCAGATCAAAACTTAATCTTTCCAGATACTTTGAAGCGATTCCTTTAGCTGAACGTCAAAAGGTTAGATATGTGACAATCGATATGTGGCAGCCTTATAAGGATGTAGCTATTAAATATTTTCCGAA
>JAGHTX010000083.1 GCA_018065105.1 Bacillota bacterium | reverse complement strand
AAGAAAAAGTATAGAATGAATATATGACAAAAAAGAAAAAGTATATATACGGGCTAGATGCCTTACGCGCACTAGCAATTCTAGGTGTTAGTTTATTTCATGTTTTTCCCAATGTAGTTAAAGGAGGATATCTAGGGGTTTCCTTATTTTTCGTGATAACTGGATTTTTATTGGCCTACAACAGTCGGAAAAATTTTCATATCCTTTCGTATTATTGGAAAAGAATAAAAAGAATATATCCAGCTTTACTCATCGTGATTTTGAGTACGTGTGGTATTTGTTACTTCTTTGACAATGCGGCACTATCCGGTATAAAGGCAGAAATCCTAAGTATTGTAGGCGGCTACAATAACTGGTGGCAAATTCAGCAGAATGCCGATTATTTTACGCGTTCCGCAAATTTCTCTCCCTTTACACATTTTTGGTTTTTAGGAATCGAATTACAGTATTATCTAATCTGGCCCATCTTATTTATTGGATACAGACTATTTTCTAAGAAATTTGGTAAACAAAATGGAATCTTTGCCCTTCTTGGATTATCTCTTTTATCAGTACTAATGATGATGATTTTATATAGTCCAAATAGGGATGTAACACGTATCTATTATGGTACAGATACTCGAATTCATGCCTTATTGTTAGGTTCTGCACTAGGACTTGTATATTCAAATAAAAAAAGAAAAGTAAATAAACAAAAGATCAAACTAAATGGCATGTTCCTTTTGGTATCCTTACTATTAACCATTGTCACATTCTTATTGTTGAATGGACAGAGTGCACTTCTTTATCGTGGCGGTATGTTTGCCATGACCATGATTTTTGTTGGTATGGTAGCTATTTTATCCAATCCGAACCTTCCTTATGGAAAAATGCTGGAAGGAAAACCTATAAAATGGATTGGTAAATATGCCTATTCGATCTATTTGGTACAGTATCCAATTCTATTCTTCTTTACCGAATTTAAGTGGACCTTCTTTGGATATCAAATTCTAGAATGTATTTTAATTGTTCTTTGTGCCTATCTTTTAGAAAATGTACTCACATTCTATAAAATGCGAAATAGAATACTCGCATTATTATTGGTAATCTCAACAACCATCACCATGATTTTTGGGTGTGTGGGTATTGTGAATTCGAAGGATGTAAACAAAGAAGCCATGAATACACTTCAGGAAGAAATTGAAGAAAATGAAAAAGCGGTTGAGGAAGAAATGAAGCAAATGCAACAAAAGGCCGAAGAGAAAAAGGAAGAACCGAAAGAAGAAATGGTCGAAGAAGAGCCTGAAGACGAGGGATATGATTCAGAATATTGTAAACTTACAAATGTCGTTATGATTGGGGATTCCATTTTACTACGATGTTATGATACGATGCATCAAACTTTCACCGATTGTGCAGTCAATGGAAGAGTAGCCAGACAGGTAAATGAAGGAGAATACATGTTCAATGAATATTGTAAATTGGACTATGTAGACAAAACCATTGTGATTGCATTAGGAACCAATGGAAATATGGGCGCGGATGTTTGTCGCAGCCTGTTAAATCGAATTGGTGATAAAATCGATATCTTCTGGATCAACAATTATGTGCCAACCAGACCATGGATGGTTCCTAATAACGAATTATTGAATCGTCTGGAAGAAGAATATCCAAACCTTCACATTGTTGACTGGGTAGGAGAATGTTCAGAACACCCTGAATATCTGGATGTGGATTCAGTTCATCCGAGCCGAGACGGGGTTATCGCATACTGTAACTTATTGTATGATACAATCGCTTCTACTCCACATCTTATTGAGAAAAAGGAACCAGTACAAAAGAAAGAAAAAACGAAAAAGACAAAAGAAGAATAGTTTCTTCTTTTTATTTGGCATATACTAATTATGAGGTGAAACGTATGAAAATATTAAGTTTTGATGTTGGAGGTACTTTTATTAAATGGGCCCTTTTCGATGAATATGAAATAATTCAAAAGGGGAAAGTAGAAACTCCACAAACAAGTTTTGAAGAATATCTAAACGCATTAAAAAGCGTTGTGGATGCATTTCCAAATGTCGAAGGACTAGCATTTTCTTTACCTGGAACCATTGATAAGAAAACGGGTTATATGGTACAAGGTGGATCGTTACACTATAACGATAATCGCTATTATGTAAAAGAAGTAGAAGAATTCTTCCACTTACCTGTATCTATTGAAAACGATTCAAAAAGTGCAGCTATCTGTGAACATGAGATGGGAGCACTAAAAGGAATCGAAAATGGAGCCGTTATTGTACTAGGAACTGGATTAGGATGTACTTTTGTGTTAAATGGACAAATCTATAATGGAACACACAATGCCGCTGAGAGATCTCCATTATCCTAGCGGGAGATTTATTTAAAGAAAAATTTGGAGCTTTCTGGGCAGAAAAATGTTCTACAGCCGCTATGGTAAGAATGACTCAAGAAGAACTACAAGATCCTGCACTGGATGGAGTTTCTTTTATGAATCTTGTAGCCCAGGGAAATCCAAAAGCGAGTGCAGTATTGGATACCTGTTTAGAAGCATTGGCAAAAGGATTGTTCAATATTCAAATCATCAATGATTTAGATACAATAGTTATTGGTGGAGGAATCAGCGAAAATTCACTCTATATACAACGTCTTCAAGAAAAACTAACATCTTTTTATGAAGCTTTCCCATTCCCAATTCCAAGAGCGAATCTAGTCGCCTCAAAGAGCGGAAACGATGCGAATTTAAAAGGTGCATTAATAAACTTCTATAAAGAACACAAATAGAAATCCTTGCGATTTCTATTTTTATTTCTTTTGGTGTAAAATGTTTCTATGAAAAAGAAAGAATATGTAGAATACACCCTACGTTTTCATTTAAAAAATGGAAAAACAATAGAATTTGTACGAAAAGTTGAATCGTTTTCCTTCTTTAAAAATAAATGGAGAAACGATGGGGAATGTATTACCAGTTTTAAAGAATTACAATCCTTAGATATATTACCAGCTTTATGGAATCACCAAACCATTGATCTTCCTTCTAAAGCTTGTCTTAAAGGCATTAGTGTACAAGCTGAATATGTAAAAGAAACAGAATATACACAAATCTATGTTTATGATATAGAAAAGAATTCGTATTCCTACTATACGTATGGAGAAAAAAATCCACAATGCTGGTATGATAACCTGCAACTGCAAGAGGAATGCCAGCTTGTCGAAAAGAATCCCTTACCAGTTTCAAAGACTTCGATTTCTACCATCACAGATTATCTTTATGAGGGAAATGTTGAAACATTAGATGCGAATGATTGTGTGATTCCTGGTACGGTAAAATATATTGAAAAAGGAAGCTTTTCTTCTTTCAACAAAATGAAGTCAATCTATATACCAGAAAGTGTAGAATATATCGATGAAAATGCGTTTTCTACTTGTTACTGGATTGAAGAAGTCAAATCGGATAATGAGAGATACACCGTAAGGGAAAATCGATTGTTTGATTCTCGAACAAATGTATATTTAACTTATGGAAAAGAAAAAAATGCGAAATTGTTAATTTCTGTCAATGATATAAAGATTTTGAATTCTTTAAAAACACTCGAAGAATACAATATTCATTTTGACATAGATCAACAAGATCTATATATCGAGTTTCCATGCCAGTTTGAAAAGAACAATGGAAGGGTTCAGAGTGCCAGTTTGTTTAAATCCATTCTATCTTTATTAAGAAAGAAATGTGTCGTTTTACTACAAGTTCAAAATATGAACAAGGCCAGTGAGATAACTTATTATTATTTTGATGGAAATCAACAAACCATTGGTACAAAAGAAAATGGACACGAAGAAAATATATTCAATATTCGAGATTGGATGCAGGCAATGGGAATTGTATATTCTAAAAAATGTGCTCTAAGTTTATCTAAATTTAAAAGTCCACTTTTTGATTTCACAAGAAAAATAAAAGAAGAGAAACCAAGAGAAAAGAAATGTATCCTCTATACCGGTGGATGTTATAAGAACGATTATTCTATCAGTGAAGTCACTATCAAAACCAATAAGGTAGAAAAAGATTCGTTTAAAAATTGTATTTTCTTAACCAAAATAGATCTAAGCGAGTGCGACGAGATTCTTGATGGCGCCTTTGAAAATTGTACAAGCTTACAAGAAGTCATCTTCTCAAATAAACTGGTTCGGATTTGTCCAAATGCTTTTAAAGGATGCAGTTCAATAGAGCGTATTCAATTTAAAGATGGAATCAAAGAAATTGGTGCCAGTGCATTCTATGGATGTACTTCCTTAAAAGAAGTGCAGTTTTCTAAAACTATAGAAAATATCAAAGAAAAGGCTTTTGCGTGTTGTAAAGCCTTAGAAAAGATAGAACTACCAAATATTAAAATTGTATCTGCGAAAGTCTTTATGGATTGTCTATCCTTAAGAACGGTATATTTACCAGATTGTTTGGAAAGAATTGAACACGAAGTCTTTGCGGGATGTGAAAAGCTGGAAAACGTTTTATGGAATCCAGAATGTAGTTGTTCAAAAATTATCATGGGAGCCTTTAAGGATACTTTATTCTATAAAAATACAAGATTGAGTGAAGAGAGTATGGAAGTCTATATTGGAAAATATCTATGGTATTCCAATAAAAGGGTATTACGCATTCAACCAGGTACTCTAGGTCTAGATAAGAATTCCATTCGTAACGTAGAAGAATTAGTCATGCCTTCCAGCCTATCCAGATTGGAACAATCCATCTGTATCCATATGGATTCTTTAAAAAAATTAGTTTTTGAAGATGGGGTGACAACCATTCTGAAAGATATTTACGGAGGCGCTTTCGAAGGCTGTACACAGCTACAAACCATTATATGGCCAAATAGCTTACATTTGGTGCATCCAGATACTTTTAAAGACTGTCCACAATGTACAATCTATGCAACTGTGGGATCGTATGCGCAAGACTATGCGATGCGCTCTCATATCCCTTTTCAGGAGAATACATATGAAAATTGATTATCAAAACTGGATTGGACAAACGTTTGATGGATACGGAATTATCCCTATGCAGGATATAAATAAATCGCAAGGAGCTATCGGTTTATCCATTGGAAATATAGAATATGAACTTACCTGTATCGAAAAGGATTCTAAGCACGAAGAGGAAGTCTATGTATTAGAAATACATCCGGACTGGTGTGAATCCTACGAAGAAGTCGAAGTACAAGAAAAAATCCAGGCTGTTCATATTGTCACAGAAACACAACAATATTATGAAAAAGATATTTGTGTACAAACAGATCATGTCTTACGTGCAATAGTGATTGAAACGGAATTATCCATGTACGCTTTTGAAAAGGACGATGTATCTTTTTCAGAAATGATTCGTATCGAAAAAGGAAATCATGTTTTATCCAAGTATCCACATTCTAATCTATGGCTGGAAGAAGAAGCATTTTATGGGATGGATGATTTTTATGTGAAATGTAGCCAGAATATTGAATCGTTCGAAAAGAAAGAATTGATCTTTTCCATCCGTGGAAAAGGATATACAATGGTACAGGAATTTCTGAAACAACATAAGCACTGTAATGATTTTAAATATGTATTCACAAAAGATAAAGTTTGTGTAGAATGTACATGTAAAGAAAAAATAATCTTAAATATAAAGGATTGTCAATAGGCAATCTTTTTTGATTCTTTGAAATTCTTAGAGTATGATGAATACATGAAATATTTTGCCGTATTAGATACAGAAACAAATTGGAATGACAAGGTGATGTCTATTGGCATTGTTTTAGCCGATGCCCAAACATTTAAACCCATTCGAGGAAAATATTTAATCATTGAGCCTGCTTATAAAAAAGGAGGAATGTATGAAAGTGTACTCTTCTCAACCCAGGCGAAATTGAATCGAATCTGTTATTATAAAGAAGCCATGAAAGATATATGTGCCTGGCTGGATGCGTACGACATTACCCAAATCTATGCCTATAATGCCAAATTTGACTATTATCATTTACCAGAATTACATTGTTACAAATGGTTTGATATCCTTCGTATTGCTGCTTATAAACCATACAATTTTAAAATAGACGAAACGATGTCTTGCTTTAAAACCGGTAGATTAAAACGACATTATGGTGTAGAACCCATTCTTCAGCTCTTAAGTGGAAATGCAGACTATCGTGAAGTGCACAATGCCTTATGCGATGCTGTAGACGAATTAAAAATCATGCAGTATTTAAATCTTCCACTTGAAACGTATGAAATAGGATCTGTTGAATAAATAGGTGAGATATTATTTCCAAAATTAATGTGAAATGAGCGAATTGTTGTGAATATGCTTAAATTTTTTTGAAAGATACTCCATATTTCTATTTACGATTTTAAAAAAAGTGATTATAATGTGGGCTATATATGAGGAGTATATTATGAAAACAATGGAATTATTTGAATTAGTCAATGGCAAAGATGCAGCCTTAACTGAAAAATACAATGAATATATGGCAAATGAAGTAAGCATGGAAAAGAAGAAAATCATGCATGATCATTCTACGGCATTTAGTGAATTCGTAGAAAAAGCAATCGCCAGTTTCTTAAAAGAAAATAGTCAACACAACTTTAGTGAACAAGAATTCTTTATGGAATTAAACAACAATGCGGTTTTACAGGAAGAATACAAAAACTTCGTACAAACGTTCTTTTCTGCAGAAGAATTAAGTGCTTTCCAGGAACATGCGATGGCTATGAATGAAATGGCTCTACAAGCTGTTATCGATTTTGCGAAAGTTGAAGGAATTGAATTAGGAAACTAGAGAATGGGGACATTCTCTTTTATTTTGTGTATAATGATCTTGTAGGAGAAATCATTATGGAAATGCGATTGACAGGATACGATGAAATAGAAACTTTAGAAAAAAACTCGATTTTTAGTTTTGAACAATCAAAATCGATGTCTCTTTTCGATATGAAAAAATTTATCGTTTTAAAGAACTCATTGGTATTTATTAAAGAAAATCAATTTAAATGGGAGTTTTCTTTAAGTAAAGAATGCACATCTAAAATATTGGCCTTACTTCAAACCAACAGTCATGTCTTTACTATTTCCAATATTTCAGAATCGGTTTATCAGGACGATGATACGGAAAAAATAACGTATAAATTTACTTTCTTAAAACATCCTATCTACACCGATAAAATCTTCCTCCCAGAAGAAAACAAAACAATCGTGCATTGGAACAATGAGAAAGATCAAATTCTTGAAGATCAAAACTATGTTCTGGATCTATTCTTTAAAATTGTAGATTTAGTCGATCAATCGGAATTAGAGCTCGATATTAAAAGAGAATTTGAACTCGAAAGAGAAGAAGATGGTCCTTACTATAAAAAATACGTAGGAAAGAAAAGTCTAGATCGTTCTCAAAAATACTGGCTAATCAATTTAGATCATCCAGCTTATAAAGAACCCTGGAACATTGAATATCGTGGATCCTTATATTTTGGATGGTCTCTGTTATCAGGCAATAGTTTTGAGAATCCAATTTCCATTCAAGATTCGATCAAACATATATATGGGAATAAAATTGCCAACAATACAAACGTGGAAGCTTTATGGACCATTATAAAAAATATTCGTGCCAATGATACGATTTATCTTTCCAAAGATAATCGTATTTTGTATAAATTTATCGTTGGTCATCCTTTTGATGAAGACTACAATTCTATGGGACGTATCGATCTGAAAAAGGCAGTGTATTTTTCCGATGTTCCTTTTAATGCGAATCGTATGTTCAAAAATATGGTTACCCCTTTATCCAAAGAAGATAGTCTCATCTCGTATTTTGAAGGAGAAGATGGAAAAGATAGTATGGATGTATTCCAAATGGGACAAACTATCTATCTAGGTCCATTGGATTCCATAAAAGAGAAGACCTATCGTAAACAACTCGTATATCTATTGCCAAATCAGATCGTTACTTTATATAAGGACACAAAGAATAACTTCTATATGTCCAAGGATAGCTATAAGGATAAATTTGCCCCTTATTATGATTTCTTGGACATGGAAATAGAAGAGCCAATCTTAATCGAAATGGAAGAAGGAGAACCGGTAACCATTCAAATCACGGACTTCTTAACACAAAGTGATTTAAGAAGCTGTGCCCATCATAAACTGGTACATTTAACCGCTATTGTCAAAGTCATTGATCAGGCTGGAAATATTAACGAAGTATATACCCCTGCTTACTATTGTAAGACGTGTTCCAAATACTACATTTTAGAAGAAAGCTATGATCGCTTAAAGAAATATGGTAGTCCACTTTGTCGTATTGTCAACGAGACCTATTGGAAAGAAACAAACATTTCGACTTATAGAGGATACAGTGAAGAAAGTATGCTGCATCTGTATGGATACAATAC
>JAGHTX010000162.1 GCA_018065105.1 Bacillota bacterium | reverse complement strand
ATATTATGCAATACAAATAATAAAGAAACATATTAATGTGTCACAATTATTATTTCAATTAGCTTGTATGTATAGTTGAATACTCACTTGGGAAGTACTCGGATAAATGAATTTCATCCATATTTTCCCCAATAATTATGATAATTTTTTGTCCCTGATCCAGCTTTTTTACCATCGTTTTTTCTTTAGTAGAGTTAATTTCGATCCAATGATCTTCTTCTGGTAAAAAGCCTTTTATTCTTAGAACGTTTCCCATTGTTTTATCCTTCCAAATTGCCTCAATATTTTCCAATACTTGCCCATTTTCGATAGAAATATTCATAAAAAACAGCGATTGGAAGGAATTTTCATCCATATTAAATGATTTTACGAAAGAAATCTCTTTATAGCCCGAATTTTCCACTTCTTGGAAATTCTGTTTTTTATAGTTTTTCCATTTTTCTGCGGAAACATTCTCGGATATATCAAATCTTCTTTTGCATCGAATGGCCTCTAAATAAGAATTTATACGATTTACAGTATCCATTATCTTCTCTTTGTCTACTTCTTGGGTACGACTTAAGATAATTCTTCCAGCTGTAGCGCATTGACTGGCTAATAAATATTGGGCTTCTTTAGACAGATTTTCTTCTAGATTGGCATTCACGATAGAGAGTACATTGGCTATTTCATAGCGGTCATATAATGGATCTTCGTGTAAGATGTCATAGAATTCATCGACATCAAAGATACCAGATGGCTCAATGATGACACGATTGTATCCTAACATAGCCATAGTAATCAGCTTGGTTTTAAATCGTCTTCTATGACAATCATAATCACAACCACCCGCTACCATTTCAATACCTAGCTTATCACTCTTTAGATCGGATAATAACATCATATCTACATTGATGGCTCCATAGTCATTTTCTAGAATACATACCTTCTCCCCTTTTTCTAAGAGATATTGTACATACATTCGTATAAAGGTTGTCTTTCCAGATCCTAAAAAGCCTGTAATTAAGTCCACTTTTACCATAAATATCTACCATACTTCCTATTCAACAAAACCACTCAGCTTTTTAGCTGAGTGGTTGCTTATTTTAGAGATTTTTTATCGCTAAATTATTTTTTAACGATTAATGATTCTCCAGTCATTTCTTTTGGTTGTTCAATTCCCATTACATCTAATAAAGTAGGAACGATATCGCATAAACGTCCTCCTTCTTTAATAGTGTATGCTTCATCGTAGTTAACTAAGATGAATGGTACTGGGTTTGTAGTGTGAGCTGTGTGAGGTTTACCAGTTTCGTAGTTAACCATTTGTTCAGCATTACCGTGGTCAGCACAGATGAACATTACACCATCTTTTTCGATTAATGCTTCTACAGCTTTTCCTACTAATCCATCAACTGTTTCAACCGCTTTAACAGCTGCATCGATTACACCAGTGTGTCCTACCATGTCTGGGTTAGCGAAGTTACAGATGATAACATCGTATTCATCAGAGTTGATAGCTTCTACTAATTTAGCACCTACTTCTGGAGCACTCATTTCTGGTTGTAAGTCATATGTTGCAACAGCTGGTGAGTTAACTAAGATACGAGATTCGTTTTCGTTTGGATCTTCTAAACCACCGTTGAAGAAGAATGTTACGTGAGCGTATTTTTCAGTTTCAGCTAAACGTAATTGTTTTAATCCCTTAGCAGCTAATAATTCACCGAATGTGTTAGTAATTTCAGCTTTTTTGAATGCTACATATTTGTGAGGAATTGTTTCTTCGTAATCTTTGAAACATACATATACTAGTGGCATGTATCCATTTGCACGTTTTAAGTATTTTAAGCACTTAGTATCATCAGCTGATCCTGGCATTGCAGCGATTTCTTCATCAGTGTAGCAGAATGCACGAGTGATTTCACGAGCACGGTCTGGACGGAAGTTGAAGAATACGATTGAGTCGTTAGGTTTAACTACGGATAATGCATTTCCTTCTTCATCAGTGATTACTGTTGGAAGAACGAATTCATCTGTAACACCATTATCGTATGAATCTTGCATAGCTTGGATGCAGTCAGTCGCTTTTACACCTTCACCTAATACTAATGAATCGTAAGCTTTTTGGATACGATCGTAGTTGTTGTCACGGTCCATAGCGTAGTAACGACCAGATAATGAAGCAACTTTACCAACACCGATTTCAGCAGCTTTGTCTACTAATTCTTGTAAGTATCCTTTTCCTGATGCAGGTGGAGTGTCACGTCCATCAAAGAATGGGTGTAAGTATACGTTTTCTAATCCTTCTTTTTTACACATTTCTAGTAATGCATAAAGGTGTGTGTTGTGAGAGTGAACACCACCATCGGATAATAATCCCCAGATGTGTAAGTCTGAATTGTGTTCTTTACAGTTATTGATTGCACGTAATAATTCTTCGTTTTCGAAGAATACTCCGTCTTGGATATACTTAGTGATCAATGTTAAGTCTTGGTAGATAATACGACCAGCACCCATATTCATGTGACCAACTTCAGAGTTACCCATTTGACCATCAGGTAAACCTACAAATAAACCAGAAGCGTTTCCTTTTTGGAATGGATATTTAGCCATTAAAGCATCCATGCATGGAGTTTTTGCCATTGCTACGGCATTTGCTTCAGGATTTTCAGATAGACCATAACCGTCTAAAATCATTAAAACAACAGGTTTTTTACTCATTTTCTTTACTCCTTTAATTATTTTTGTATAATTACTTATCTACTTAATTCTACCATTTTATACAGTTCTTTTAAATCATTTATTTACAAATTTGTTCAGTTCTTCACTATATACGTAACCAGCTTTTCCTAATTTTTCAATTACTTCATCTTGTGAAATATCTAAACTAGAAGCTAATTCTTCTAAAGATGGATAATTGTCACGTAATTGTGTATTAATGTAACTTAACAACATAAATGGATCTTTTGGAATCATAATTCTATGCCCCCTTCTCTATAAAAATGTTAGCACTTCGTATAGAGATAGTCAAAAAGAAAAGACCTTGTATTTTAGTACAAGATCTTAAGAGCAGAAGGTATATTTTTAATTTCGGCAACCTTTGTTTTATCGCCCTTTTCCCCATCGATGGTCCATTCGGTAAATTCTTCGGTTTCTACTTTAATCGTCGAAGATTTATAACGTTTTACCGTGGATACATTAGTCCATTCTGGGTGCATGACAAGGATTGGTGAAGCAATGAATTCGATCGGGTTTTCTTTCCATTCGACTAAGATAATATCGAAGACTCCATCGTTCATCAAATCTTCTTTCTTTTCTACCATATCTATTCCCGATACACGATATCCGTTCACAATCAGCAACATGCTGATTTTTCCTTCAAAGACATCGTTATCCATGGTTACCTTGGTTTGAATAGGACGTAGGTTTACCACTTCTCCTAAAGCTGTAAGAATATAGGCAGCATCTCCAATGTTCGACTTTAATTCACGGTCTGTATCATACGATACATTGGTAAAAGCCCCAATTCCAACAACGTAGTTAAAATAGCGACCATTAATGCTTCCTACGTCAAAATCAGCTGTTCTTCCATCCATAATTTTCTTTGAAGTCTCTTTAAAAGAATTGGTTAGGCCAAAGTTACAAGAAAAGTCATTCATAGTACCCGCTGGAATGTATCCTAATAGCGGTTTCTTTCCAACACAAGCCATTAAGCCATTGGTAGCCTCATTTACTGTACCATCGCCTCCAGAAACGACCACAATATCGTATTCTGAACCATGATCACGACATTTATTTAAGCAATCTCCAGCTTTCAAAGTACAGAACACTTCTACCGTATATCCTGCATTAGAAAACTCTACAAAAGCATCCAATAACTTTGTTTTTGAATCTTTTTTCCCTGAATTTGGGTTAATTATAAATAATAATTTATTCATACAGATTAATCTCGCTTCCTATCTTAATTGAGAAAGTAATGCGTTATGATTGATTTCCATAGGATACTGTGGGAATACAAATATCATACGATAAATATAATATAGAATCATACACAAGGCCCATACCCATACTATTCTTTCTATCCATGTAGTATATCCTTTATAATATAAGTATAGTAGAAATCCTGCTGTACAAATAGTAGGAATACACAAAGCATGAAAAAATAACGAGCTGTGAAGGTCCAATTTTAATAAATGAACAAGTGCTGTAGTCATATTACAACCTGGACAAGGAATTCCAAGTATCCAGCTAACAGGACAATAATATCCAAAGAAAATAAATAACAGACCTGCAACAACACAAATTCCTATTTCTTTTTTATGCGCATTCATTTACTTGACTTTGAGCAATGCACATAGATACGATTGCCAATCCAAAAACCGCAAGAAGAAGCATTACAATTCCTGTATCTTCCATACGATTTCCATACTTGTTGCTGCAAGTACCAATGACATTCCCCATTTTCCAATATAAATAAAAGCTAAATAATCCACAAGTGACAATTGATAGTAATACAGCCAATCCTGCATCAAAAACTTGTTGTTTTCCCTGGGAAGTGGCGATACTGTTAAAATCTTTAACCAATGTATATTGCCAATATAAAGAATATAGTCCACAAGTAACGATTGATAAGATTACTTGTAGGGCAATGCTGCGATTTGTAACCGAAACGGTTCTATATGCAGAAGCTTTTGTACGCGTTTGTTGTGTATTTGTTTGCGTATTACGAGGTGCTTCCTGTTTGGCATACCCAGAAAGATTACTTTGATTTAAGAATACCCATTCACTCAATCCTGGTTTCCATACATAATTTTTAGGACCGATTATTCCAGCCTGGATCTTTTGGATCATTTCTTTTTCGGTAAAAGGACCATGTTGATTATTTCCATTATCGGCATAATACCATTCTTTACTATCTGTAGTTTCTTCTTCAAAAGAATAGCTTTCTCTAGAAGTTGGTTCTTCAAAGAAATTTCCTAATAAGGAATTAGAGGCATATACCCAATCGGCATTGCCTTCCTTCCAAACATATGTATTCTTTGAAACAGTTCCATCATGAATGAAGTTTAACATTTCTTCTTCACTATATGGACCTACGGTTTTACCGGCTGCAATATAGAACCAGTTTCTAACTTTTCCATCATTTAAAACTTCTACTTCAACTTCTTTAGCCACAGAATCGATATACTCTTCTTCGGCAGCTGAATATAAAGAAATCGCAGGTTCTTCCTCTTCTACTTCCGCTTCCACTTCAACAATAGAATCATCTTCTACTTTTTTTCCACACTCTGGGCAGAATTTTGCGTTATCGCTTATTTCACTATGACAATACTTACAAATCATTTTAAGTACACTCCTTTTGTTCATAAACACAAAAAATATATCATAAAACGAGGCAATTTTCCATGTCTGCCTCGTTTTCACACAATTTTCGATTATTCCTCACTGGCCGGTGCAATAATAGGATCCGCAGAAGGTCCTGGTACCACTGGTTCTGGTGTAGGTGTTACCACCGGAGGATCTGGATTTACCGGTGTCGAAGGTTCCGGATTCGAAGGTTGTTCCCCTCCTCCAGGATTACTAGGTTGTTCTCCACCTCCTGGCTTTGTTGGTGTTTCACTAGGAGGATCATTCGTTCCTGGCTCTTCATTTCCTTCTGATGGTCCTGGAGTTTGTGGAGGATTACTAGGTTGTTGCGTTCCTCCATAGTGTTGGTTACCACCACCAATTTGTTGACCATTGTTAGTGGTTGTACCCGTTGAATAATCGTAATCTCCTTCGAAGAATTCTGGTAAGATTGGATCTAAATCCACTTTTTCATCTTCTTTGACTTCTGGTTTAGATACATCACGCCCGCCAAACAAGTAATTGATATAATAATCCGAACGAGCGGAAATCTTGTCATTAAATTCAATAAAGCCAATTTCTTCCACCAATGTATCTGCCGGCCCATATAAGTTCGTTCCAAAACCTAAACGATCCGAGTTAAATTTTACACCTAAACTCGCTAATGTAGTTGGGAATAAATCGTATGTACAAAGCTCACGTGCATCACTACGTTCCGCTTTTACCGCACTATTTAAGATTGTATAATACGCTTTACGATTATAGCCTGTAGTATCCTTATTTTGGAACCAGTTTGTATCCATTGTCTTGTGATCCCCTGCAATCACAATTGTTGTATTGGCATACCAATCTTGTTCTTTACACCAGTCCACAAACTCATTGATACGTTTGGAAGAACAGCGCATAACGTTTGAATAGTTTTCATCAAATTCGTATTCACAATCCTGACAAGTGTATCCATTTGGGAAGTGTGTATCTACTGTCAATACGGTAAAGTTAAATGGCTTTTCTCCACTGGATAAGTCTTCTAATTCCGATTTGGCAAAATCAAATAATTTGGCATCTTCATAACCCCACCATACCGCATAGTTTGGATCCAAATATCCATTTTCGTGCGCATAGTTTAAATCGAAGAATTTATCATACCCATGTTGGGATAAATAGTTTTCTCTTCCCCCAAAGGCAATATCTGAGCCACACATGAATTCATTAAAATAACCAGCTTGACCTAAAATTTCACCAATGGATGTCGCATTGGGTAAGAAGTCTCCTTCTTTAATTTCATTGGATAAAGACGGATCTACGGTTAATGGTGTCCCCGATGTTTGTCCAACGATTCCAGCCATGGTCCACGAACTAGAGGCTGGAACATAATATCCGTTGTATTTTGGATCTCCCCCATTAAATGTATCGTTCTCATTTTGAAGCTTTGTCAATTCAGGAATATAGTCTTCTCTTGTAAGACCTCCATCTTTTGTGCTCTCATACGTTGTTTCCATCGACTCACATAAGATATAAATTAAATTTCGTTTCTTTTCTGGAAATTTGAATTCAACCTTCTTCGGATCTACATATTTATCCTCATAAATATTCGAAATAGTGGTCACACTTTCAATATAGCTTTGAATATGCATGCTTGTCATTAAGTCATAGAATCCATATCCAAACAATGCAACGCTTCCTATAAAAAATAAGATACTAATGAAAGTGGATACCTTTCTCTTGAACAATTTACTTTTCACAAAATAAACGATCACAAAGATTAATGTACATACAGCAGGAATCGGTATACATTTTGTCGCAAACGAATCCATAAAGCCAGCATTTGTACCTTCTAATGGCGCATATAAGTGATACAACAATTGTCCAAAAGAAACATCGGAATAGTATCGTTCATACCATCGCGATATCATAATGCATAACAATCCTAAAAAGAACAATAATACAATTAAGAATCTTCCTAGACCCCTTAAAATCTTCTTATACAAACTAGCAGGTTTATTTTGCTCAAATTCCCTCAAATCTGATGCTTTGACTCTTTTCATAGTCATTACCTCCTAACATACATCTTAGTATAGCACAAAATAAAATAAGTATATAACTCTTTCGAATTATATACTTAGCACTTTGTTAGATAAAAGATACTACAAGTAAGCTTAACGCATACGCATTCACTGCTAATGTAGATCCAAATAATAAGAATTGATAAAAGCTAAACTCTCCCACCTTTTTAAACCATCCACCAATGGCCATAAAGACTAGGACAAGACCTGGAATAAAATATCTACCTTCAATTCCAGATACTGTATTCGCTCCTACACCTGTCCAATATAGATACATTTGTAGGAATACTGCGCCCATAAATAGTGCAGCTACAACAATTAAGAAAATACGTCCAATAAAAGAAACATTTCCTTCATCAAAAATAGACGCAAGCACAAGGACTCCAAAATATCCATACATTACATAGATGGAATATTTTACTTTCATATCCAAACCAACAAAAGAAGTAATATAGTATTGTCCATTTGTGATTACACTATGAACAGCTGCTTTTAAGAAAGCCACTGGATTGGAAAGGATAAAAGATATTTGTTTGGCAGCATCGACTTTATTTGTTTCAAAATATATCATAACGCTAGGTACTTTTTCTGTAATGCATGCATATTTGGAAACATAAATAAAAGCTAATATCCCTAGTCCGCAACATACGCCTAAGAACAGCCATTTAAAAATATGCATTCTAAATACTTTATTTAGAACTAAGAAATAGATTCCAAATACCACAAGATATACATGTTTGGTGATGGCGATAAAAGTAATCAGCAGAATAACCACAAAGATATCCAGATAGTTAATTTCCTTATATTCCTGATAAAAATAGAAGAAATAAGCTATCGTGAATATGATGATTGAATAAAGTATTGAATCACTCGATAATGAAGATACCTGTTTTAAGAATACCGGATTGAACATACATACCATAAATAACTTCTTATAGCTAGGAGTTACTCGAATCGCAAGATATCCAATTATTAAGAATAAAATTACATTCATGACCCTTGCCCCTAAATAACAGGCGTAGGTAGAAAGATGCAATCCACTTAAAGTACGAATCATCATAGCGGGTACTAAATACAACAAGTACGATTGATCCATGGCCATCTTCTGAGTCACCATTTGTTTATAATCGTTTGTCATAAATAAGGCATCTCTTAATTGTTTATAGTTGGTAATTCCCATCGCCACATAATCTTTAGGCAGTTTCACTTGAACCATATTCTTAAACTGGAAAGTCGAAGTAAGCCATGCTTTCGCAAAATGCATATTTTCATTGGCAACCATATCTGGTAGAACATAAATTGCGAAAGACAAGGCGAGCGGAATTCCGATTAACAAGAATATAGAAGCTGCATCTTTTTCACACATGGATAGCCCGGTGAAAAGGATGGAAAAGAATAATCCAGCTAATACAGTAAGAATTCCGTATCCAAACCAATCCACATTGCCTTTATATAAGAAACCTTCTACAAAATATAGGAAAAAAATTTCCAAACTTAGAAAGATCACAAATTCAAGAATATAAGATATCTTGAATCTATAGAAGAAATGACAAATCTTGTATACAAGACCATCTTCACTCACTAAATAATTCACAAACAAGCCCAATAAGATGCCATTGGCTACAAAAGAGATTGCATAGAGTTTTAGAAAAATGGCTCCAGCACTCAATATGCCACACAAGAGCATACCTATACAGCTTAATATCAAATTCTTATGTCTCATAACGGTTCCTAAAAACTAATTTGTTCTAAATAACGTTTTAAAGCATCTTGCCAGGTTGGAAGAGGGTTGAATCCATTTTCCACAAGTTTTGATTTGTCCAAACGAGAGTTAAATGGACGAGCAGCTTTTGAAAGACCGTATTCTTCGGTTGTGACAGGTACAACTTTTGTCTTATATCCAGCTTGTTTAAAGATTTCTACAGTAAAATCATACCAAGAAATATATCCACCTTCATTTGTCGCATGATAGTATCCATATTTATCGGTTTCAATCATATCCACCAATAGAACAGATAAATCGTATGTATAGGTAGGTGTTCCAATTTGGTCATTTACCACACGGACTGTGTCATATCTTTGTCCAACATTTAACATGGTTTTAATAAAGTTACGACCATTTACCCCAAATACCCAGGCAATACGTACGATAAAGTACTTATTTAATAATTCCGATACCGCAAGTTCCCCTTCTAATTTTGTTTGTCCATAGACATTCAATGGTGCATAGTCTTTACAATCCGGTTTCCAAGGTTCACTTCCTTGTCCATCAAATACATAGTCTGTACTGATGTATACCATTTTCGCATCAATATCTTTACAAGCTTGCGCAATATTTCTTGTCCCATTGGCATTGATATTACGAACACGTTCGATTTTGTCTGCGTCTTCGGCTAAATCAACCGCTGTCCACGCGGCACAGTGCACAACAACATCCGGATGAATTTCTTTAATGGTTTTATCAACCACTTCTTTATTAGTGATATCCATGCATACATATGGCATACTTTCCATAGCCGAACCATCATGGAATCCAGCATAACGATCCAATACATCGGAACCAATACCTTCATAACCACGTTTGGCAAGTTCATTCATCACATCGTGACCTAACTGTCCAGCCACACCTGTTACTAAAACTTTCATGTCTTTTCTTCTCCTATTTCTTTAACTTTTTTAAATCACGAAAAGGTTTCGTGATCTTCCAGCTTCTGGTTTCTTCGTAAGAAACACGTGTACGAACAATTTCTTGTTCCAGATAGGCAATGCGTCTCTCTTTTTCAATAGAGTCTTTCATTGCGATTTCATCAAAATATAATGGATTTTGAAGAAGACGATAATAATCCTTCATTTTAAAACCATAGTTTTTAAATAAAACTTCTTGTCCTTCTTTCGAATCCAGAACGAAATCAAATAAATCAATGATAACTGGCATCAATTCAAATTCTGATTTCTTCTTTAATAAGTAAAAAGCCTTTTCAATCGCAAAAGAATATGTATCATTTGCCCCTTTTTGAATAAATTCTTCTTTATACCATTCCTGAAATACTTGATTATCAATTTCTAGAAAGGCCTTTTTTATAATCGAGACGTGTTCGTTATACGCTTGTTGAATGTTACGCTTATTGGGAAAGCTGTCGTTCAAGCCCAAATGCGGTAACCACCTGTACGACAACAATTCTTCTTCAATCATCCCAATGTGTTTTCCTTTTTTTAGAAAACGAATCCAAAGTTCCAGATCTTGTAGTTTTCCCTGGCTGGGACGATAATACATCCCTACTTCTTCAAACGAAGTTCTTCGAATCATAACGCTGGGATGGTTTAAACAATTGCCCTGGAAAACCAATCGTTCAAACAATTCCTTTTGCATCGTAATCGGCGTATGGAACAACTCTTCCACTTGTGGATAGCGAATACCGCCATTGTATCCACCTTCATCAATAATACGTGCAAAACAGAAACAGAGATCCATGCTTCGTAACATATCCAAATATTGAATCTGTTTATGAAGCTTATTCATATCCCATACATCATCGCTATCCATACGCGCAATGTATTCTCCTTTTGCTAGTTTTAGTCCAATGTTTAATGCTCTACAAATTCCAACGTTTTCTTCTAAAAATACTGCTTTTAATCTCGAATCGTTAAAGGATTCAATGATTTCTCTAGAACCATCTGTAGAACCATCATCCACTAGAATCAATTCAAAATCCGCATAAGATTGCGATAATACACTTTCAATACTTTCTTTTAAAAATCGTTCACAATTGTAGTTAGGAAGGATAATACTGACCTTCATTATTTTGAAGCTCTTCCTTTTTCTACATACATTTTGTCAAAATAATTTTGATATTCACCAGAAATGATGTTTTGCCACCATTCCTTATTATCCAAATACCATTGAATGGTCATTGGAATTCCTGTATCGAATGTATACTTAGGTTTCCAACCTAGTTCTGTTTCTAATTTTGTTGGATCGATCGCATAACG
>JAGHTX010000073.1 GCA_018065105.1 Bacillota bacterium | reverse complement strand
GAAATGGAAAAAGCAGAAATCGGTCTTCGCGAAATGCATAAGATCAATATTTCTGTGGATGAAATGTACAGCAATGTCATAGAATACTCTCAGGCATCCTGGGCTAGAGTTTCTTGTGAAATCAATGAAGAAGATATTATTGTACATATCGAAGATAATGGGATTCCTTACAATCCTCTAGACTTTAAAGCACCGGATGTTTCTAAACCTTTAGAAGAAAGAGAAATTGGAGGTTTGGGAATTTTTATGGCAAGAAAGTTATTGGATGATCTTCTATATGAATATGAAAACAGTTTAAATCATGTCACGATGATCCTGCATAGAAAAAAATAAGTATCTCTCTCACAGATACTTATTTTTTGTTTGTCTTGATTGTTGCCGCATAGGCACTGTTGCATAGTCCTAATACAGCCGAACACATAAATAGTGTTTCTAGTCCAAGAGTTTGCCAGATCCATCCTCCAAATAGGGCTACTAATACAGTGATAAGATGGTTAACACTGATTCCTGTAGAAATCGTAGCTCGCATTTCTTCTTTATCATCGCTGATATCTTGTACATAGACATTGCTTGCCATGGAAGCTAAAGAAATAATGGAGTCGAGTACATAGTTGATGCAGCATACGATAAAGGCAATGTGCATTGGAAAGATATGGTGTGCAAATCCATAGAAGAAGCAGACAACGACTAGAATCAGTGTATCGGAAATCATCACAATTTTATAACCAACTCTATCAATAATCTTTCCTACTAATGGAGCTAAGAAGTAACAAGAGATGGCAGATACCGCAAATAAAGAACTGATGACAGTCGCATCGGCTCCATAGAACAGGATCAATACATAGGGACCAAAAGTAAAGAATACTTGTTTTCTAGCGCCGTAGAAGATTTCTAACATGTAGTATTTTGTGAATTTCTTTCGGAAATAGAATCTAGATTTTGATTTATCGGTTTCACTGTTTCCTTGAATACGGAACGCATAAATGGCTCCAATTAACATCAAGATACCAGCCAGCATAAAGAATGGCTGGAATGGCTTGTACTGGTTTAAGAAGTAGAAGGAAACAATGATGACAATATAACCAGCAAGTGTTCCTATTTGATAGATAGCACTTTGATGTCCTAAGGCTTCTCCTGCCTTTTCTTCTTTGGAATATTCTAATGTCAAAGTATTTTTCATTCCCAGTTGTATGTGTTCTCCTAAAGAATAAATACAGACTGCTAAGATAACTAAGACTTTCGAAGGGGGAATAATGGATTGGAGTCCAATTCCAGCTACCATGATCACAGCTCCCAGTTTGTAGAGTTTTTCGGCTGAGAAAGTATAGAAAATCGCCAAAATAAAAACAAGCATTAACCCCGGTAATTCTCGAAAGAATTCTGCCAGTCCTCGATCAAATTCACTCATCCCGACTATTTCCGCCAAATAGTTATCGATAATTCCTTTATAAATCCCATATCCCAGTCCCGTAATCAACAAGGAGATAAAGAATACTTTATAAGAAGAATTTTCTTTAAATACATTTTCAAAACGTTTAAACATAATTCGTTCCTCTCTTCCGGGAATCATTGTATCACTTTTCTTTATACAGATGTATATCTATTCACCGATTCGAATCCCATTCGCAAAAAACTTTCACCTGCATGACGGTTCGAAAGATTCTTATTATAATGTGCTTGTATTACATAAATTATATTACTTCCCAATATTATATCGATTTTTTCATTATAAGAAATTCATTTTGGAGGTAAGAAAAATGCATACAAAGCGCAATGTGAAAGATTCAGTTTTTGTTGATTTGTTTTCTATTCCAGAAAACATACTACAGTTGTATCAGGAATAAAATCCGGGAAAGGAAGTTTCTATTGAAGACATTGATGTCGTAACTCTTGACAACATTCTAACGGTACAAGAAACAAATGATTTAGGATTCATCGTAAAAGATGAAGCTATATTTCTTGTAGAAGCTCAAAGTACATGGTCTGTAAATATACTGGTTCGTATCCTTTTGTACTATGCACTCACCATTAAGAGAATGATTGATGAGAAACATTTGAACATCTATTCTGCAAAACCTATTCCTCTTCTTAAACCATACTTCTATTTATTCTATACGGGAAATCAAGAAGTAAAAGATGAAATCTGTTTATCCGAAGAGTTCTTTAAACATTGTTCGGAAAAATTGGGAGTTGAAATCCGAGCAAAAGTCATCAAAGATTTGAACAAAAGAGAACATATTTCTACGCAATACATCCTGTTTACTAAGATTTTTGATGAACAACGTAGTCTCTATGGATATTCTATGAAAACGATTGAAGAAACTCTTAGAATCTGCAAAACTAAAGGTATATTATTAAACTATCTAGAAACCAGAGAAAGCGAGGTCATAGAGTTTATGTCATTCTTTTTGGATCAAGAAAAAGCGATGGAATTCCTTATTGAAGAAAAACAAGCTGTAGCAAAAGAAGAAGGAATTGGTATCGGAATAAACCGAGGAATTGGTATTGGAATAAACCAAGGAATTGATATCGGCAAAACTCAAGAAAAAGAGTCACGTATTCAAAGTATTGCCAACACATTATTTCAACAAAATAACTCTATCGATTCTTGTATTGAACAGTTAAAAGCCTTTTTCCCGGATGTTGATTTAAATACCATTCAAGATATTGTCAAGAAGGTTTATAACTCGTAATACTACGTAGAGGCGGGACAACAATTCCCGCTTCATTATATTATTTTTACTACATAACCTATTGTTTATAAAAAATCTAGAAAGCGAGGTCATAGAGTTTATGTCATTCTTTTTGGATCAAGAAAAAGCGATGGAATTCCTTATTGAAGAAAAACAGACTGTAGCAAAAGAAGAAGGAATTGGTATCGGAATAAACCAAGGGATTGGTATCGGGATTGGTATTGGTGAAACGCAAGAAAAAGAGTCACGTATTCAAAGTATTGCCAATACATTATTTCAACAGAACAACTCTATCGATTCTTGTATTGAACAGTTAACAGCCTTCTTTCCGGATGTTGATTCAAATGCCATTCTAGATATTGTTGAAAAAGTTTATAACGGTTAGGGCGGGACTGATTCCCGTCTTTTTACTTGCAGAAAAAAAACAGGTAGCTTTTCACTACCTGTCAAGAGTTTCAAATTAGTCTAGATCTTCACCATTTGATTCGATACATTTTTTGTACCAGTGGTAAGAATCTTTAACACAACGATTTCCAGTTCCGTTTCCTAAATCGTCTAAGTCTACATAGATTTGTCCATAACGTTTAGCACGTTCACCTTCACCGTTAGATACCATGTCTACACATCCCCAGTATAGATATCCCATTAGAGGAATTCCGTCGAATTCTACGGCATCACGCATAGATTTGATATTAGCACGCATGTAGTCGATACGGTAGTCATCGTGTACTGTTCCGTCTTCGAATTTATCGTTCCATCCAATACCGTTTTCTACACACCATAGATCACAGTGATAACGATCGTAGAATGTATTTAATGTGATACGTAAACATTGAGGGTCAGTTGCCCATCCCCAAGCGTTAGTCTTTAGGTAAGGGTTACGAACCATAGCCATACCAGCTCCACCGTTACCTCCGGCTCCACCTTCAGCTTCTTCTAAGTGAGTAGTCATAGTGTGTGAACCATAAGTTGAGAACGATAAGAAGTCACAAGTTCCTTCTTTAATGATTTCCCAGTCTCCTTCTTGAGCAGGAATAACGATTCCATTTCTTTCGTATTCTTTTAATTTGTAGTTAGGGTAACGTCCTAACATTTGAACATCTGAGAATACTAATGTATTGTTTTGCCATTGTTGTGCTAATAATTGATCTTCTGGGTCTGGTGTTAATCCATAAGTTGGACCATAAGCTAACATCATACCGATTCTTAATTCTGGGTAATCTTTGTGAGCAGCGATTACTGTTTTTGCAGAAGCTAAGAATTGGTGGAATGCAGCGTTCGCAATGTTTTGAGGATCTGCATGGATCAATCCAGCAGTTACATATGGAGCTGCTTCTACTAAGTTGATTTCATTGAAAGTTAAGTAGTATTTAACCAATCCTTGGTATTCTTTGAAACATGTAGTAGCGTATTTTACATACATATCTACTAATTCACGGCTATCCCAACCATTGAAGCGTTGTGCTAATGATAATGGGTTTTCGTAGTGTTCTAATGTTACTAATGGTTCAATTCCATATTTTTTACATTCTTCGAATACAGAACGATAGAAGTCGATACCTGCTTGGTTAGGTGTTTCATCATCTCCATTAGGAAAGATACGAGACCATTTTAAAGAGAAACGTAAACAGTTGAATCCTTCTTCTGCACATAAACGGATGTCTTCTTTATAGAAGTGATAGAAGTCTGATCCTAAGTGTGAAGGATAGTAGTATTTTGGATCGTCTAATTCTACAGGAATGGCACCTTCTGGTAAGTGTCTTTCTGGTGATCCGAAACATAATGGAGTTGAACCAGTTGTTCCATCTGGCTTTCTCCAAGTTACTTGACGACGAACAGTGTGAGAACCGTTAGTCATAACATCTGCAGTTGATAATCCAGCTCCACCTTCGTGAGCTCCACCTTCATATTGGTTAGCAGCTGTTGCTCCACCCCATAAGAAGTCCTTTGAAAATCTTGTCATTATTTTGTCTCCTTTATGTATAAACATCTAGAAATATTATAAAACAAAACCTATGAAATTAACATACATTCTCTTTTTATTCTGCAAAGAATCATATATAATAATCCTCGTTATCAAAGGAGGGCCTCACTATGCGTGTCATTTCAGGAAAAGCCAAAGGAAAAAAATTACTAGCTCCAGAAGGACTTCATACTCGTCCCGTTACCGACCAAATCAAACAGGCCATTTTTAACAGTTGGCAATTTAAGGTACCTGGTTCAAAATTCTTAGATTTATTCTCTGGATCTGGAAGTATGGGAATTGAAGCCATTAGTCGTGGTGCTCTAAAAACAACCTTAGTCGACAACGATCGCAATGCGGTCGATATCATTCGTACCAACATCCAAAACTGTCACTTTGAAAAATCCAGCTACAATCTTCTACAAGCCGATGTCTTTAAGGTCATCGATCAAATGGAAGCCAAAGGCGAACAATTTGACATCATCTATTTGGATCCCCCTTATACCGTGGATGAGATCTTTGTTCCGGTTATGGAAGCCATTGGAAAAACACACATTCTAAAAGAAGATGGAATCTTGGCGATTCGTACCAAAAAGGAAAAAGAATTGGACGATGAATTTGGATATTTAGAAAAAATAAGAATGAAAAAATATGGAATCTCTATGGTTCACTATTACGAAAACAAGGTAGACTAGCTGTCTACCTTTTAAAATTCAATTCGATTTTGATTGCGATACAATCTTCGTGTTATAAAACCCGTAACCAGTTCTTCCAAAGAAATGAAGAAGATAAAAATAATCAGGAAGATCAAGAATGTCGCAAACTTTCCATAGGCATTCAACTGTCCAACTATGGCTAAAGTTAAATACGCATTGGGAAAGAATCCTAGCACAAAGACAATGGGATAGATCCAGATATTTTCATACCCTTTCGATTCTTCTATAGTATCTAGAAAGAATGGCGCACAGAAGACTAGGATAAATGGCAGAAACAATGAATCAAATACCGTAGTCAAGAGAATAATGGAGCCGAACATGGCGGGATATACGTAATATTTCTGCATCTAGAAAGCCCCCACCAGCACAAGAATATACAAGGCTGGATAGAACACCTGGAAAGCTACGATGGAAACGATATTAAACATGGCCAGTCTTCCGGTATTTCCATATTGTTCAATGAATTCTCTTCGTTTTTCCCCATTTTGTGCCAAGACAATGAAAGATTTAATAATGCTCACATCACGGTCAAACATCAAATATTGAATGGATTTCATTCCATCGAGTCCATAGGCGAATGTCGTATTCATAATCGCATAGATGATATTGGCAAGAGCCGCTACTTCCAGAAGAGAACTGAAGATGGTTTGTACACTCGCTAACATCAATAACACACCCGCAAAAATTAGATTCATCTTTACCCCGCCAGAAATGATTCTTAACTCTTTTCGGGCAGTAATACTTTTCGTATCAATCAGTGTGTACATAATGGGAATGAATCCTAACATCCCAAATCCAACTTCATATACTTTCTTTTTATTCGCAAATGCCGTAATGACATGACCCAGTTCGTGTAGGATTGCCCCGACTCCATACCCTAAAATCAGACCAAGTAAGATAATCCATGGGTTTTCTTTATATGTAAAAGGCTTAAATTTCCAAAGAATAAAACCAATGAAAAAGGTTGGAATCCATATCATGGAAATCAGTAAGCTTAAACTCTTTGATAAAGTCTGAATCCAGCCCTTAGCCTTGGGAATCCAAGCTGTGATCATAAAAAATGGAAAAGCTTCAACACGATAATTCGTATCTCGTAACCAGTCTGTTTCGATCAACTTATCCATAGCGCGTGCCACTTCTTTTTTATTTCTTGTGCCCGCTTTGGCGAAAATACGAGCAGGAAATGTATATCCATCAAACTGGCGAATAAAGTCCGCAAATTCTTTAGAAATCAGCTGCTTTTTTCTCGTAACTCCGTTATATACAATATAGTGGTCGGCATCTCTCTTTGTAAATTCTAAACAGTTATTCACAAAAGGATATTTCATTTATTCAACACTCCTTCTTATATATTGTACGTTAATTTTTTGAAAATACAAAAAAAAAGATGAATTAATCATCTTTTCTTAACGATACGGTCCAAAATTGTAAAAAAAAGAATTGACACAAGTTGGATTTTCCTGTTCCTGATCCACACGTTTTTCAAAAAACTTTTTAAAGAAAGCTTCACTCATGGATGGTATGTCATTTAATACAACTTTTTTCACCACTTGAATAATAAAATTCGTAATTCCGTCCTTTTCAAACCATTCCACAATCTTGCAGACATATTGACTGTTACAATTTCCAGAACACTCGTGATTTACGAATACATTGATCCTTGCCTCATTGTGTACGCCAAAAATAGAAACTTTTTTATTCGTTCTTAGTTGATTGCACACGGGATCACTATTCACTACGTTCAAGGAAAGAACACCGTTATCAAGCCAGTTGATGTTATCAAGCTTGTAGTTGGTTACCTCTGTACTCAACACAAATACGTTGTTTTCTTTCATCCTTTATACTCTCCTATTTTTTTATTTTGCCCAAGAGCATTATATCATATTTTGACATTAAAAGTTTTTTACACGAAAAAAAACACATTCCTGTTGAATTTGTCAAAATCGCACCTATTATGATGTATACTTATGGTATGAGAACAATTATCGTATTTTCCGACCTGCATTCTTTGTTTAATCCAACTTTTGATTATTGGAAAGAATTCTTATCCCACCTGATTACTACCTATCCGGATGCCTTTATTTTGTGTCTGGGCGATATGGATACTTTGGAAGATGAAGTGTATCAAACCTATAAAAATCGCATCCTTTTCTTGCGTGGAAATAACGATTTTAACCAAATTTTGGAAGAAACAAAGCTAGACTATACATCTTATGGAGTGGAAATTTTAGAAAAAACAGGAACGGGATTGTTGGCGGATAGTTGTACATTTAGAATCGAAGGACTTTCTTTTCATGCCATCCATGGACATCAGGTATTAAACCAGAGATGGAAACATCCTGCAACCAGGCAAGAGTGGATTACCTATAGAAAAGCTTTAATAACTGAAAGAAAAAATAGAGGTTGTGATTATCTACTCTATGGACATTCTCATAAATATCAATTCGATTCCTTTCATCATCTGATCAATCCAGGATGTTGTAACGAAATCTTAAGCGATGGACCAGCCGGCTATATAGAAATCCAAATTGAAAAAGGAAGAATAAAAAGAATCCATCATCTTGTAGAAAAGAAGTAGACACTTCTTTTCTAATCGAATACCAATTTAGAAATACAGGCATCACTTAACTGATGTTTTTCTCTATACGCATTCCAGTTTTCATTCAAACGATATTTCCAGTTTTTATGAACCGAAAACGAAAACGTGACCTTTTTTTCTGGATATACATCTTTTCCAAAATACTTTACGGGATGTTTTCGATCCACATACCAGATCTGACAAGACTGGTAGGGATCTTTTTCTTTTTGCGCATCCATCAAATATTGAAAAGAGTGTAAAGAAACATGTGTTTCTCGAAGAATTCTTCCACCTTCTATAGATTGATTAAAGGTACGAAACGTTTTCTTTTCTAAGAATTCAACAATCCACTTTCCTTTTTCAATACGCTGGGAACAAACGTGATCCACCCGATATTGCCCATTTTCACTATGAATCACATCCTTTTCCTGTACCAGGTGAGCACTCAGGGATGCGTCCATATCTTTTAGACTAAAATACTTTTGAAGATCCATTGGTTTATCTTTTTTCATTTTTCCTTGTGATTGAATCTGCTTCTGCATGGCAAATGCTTCTTTTTGACGAATCATCACTTCTTCTACTCGGATACAAACTTCTTTCATACCAATTCCTCCCTTTCTACTTTATATATGTTTTATTTGAAAAAAATTGAACTAAAAAAAATCGTATTTCTACGAGTTGGTAATTTGATAGGCAGTTGGAAAAGCGTCTTCTTTAAAATTATTTACGTGCATACGATAGATCTTTACCGAATGCGATAATTGTT
The DNA here is from genome assembly GCA_018065105.1 of Bacillota bacterium. Lineage (GTDB taxonomy): Bacteria > Bacillota_I > Bacilli_A > Erysipelotrichales > Erysipelotrichaceae > Floccifex. Next base: position 22 of record JAGHTX010000073.1, on the reverse strand, counting down.
GTAAAAGCTCTAATGTTTTCTT
>JAGHTX010000123.1 GCA_018065105.1 Bacillota bacterium | reverse complement strand
TAGTGCATTAATTCATTGGGATGCATATAGGCCCATTCAAACTGATTGTTACAAGAAATATGATCGCGGTCAGCGTGTGTATTAATGAGTTCTATTGGCTTATCTGTATACGAACTCGCTAGTTCTAGCGCATTGTTACACATCATACCACTATCGATTAATAAAGCTTTTTTATCCCCAATCAATAAAAAGAAACGAACGTGTCCTTCGTCAAAAAGAATAGTATTTTCATAAATTGTTTTTACTTCCATATATATTTACCTCTACTCATATTTTACACGTTTTTCTATTTCGTTGTATACTATGAATATGAATAAGGTACTAGGACATCTAAAAACCATCAATACACATAAATTAACGGTTATGAAACTATGTTTTCGAATCCATTTATACAAACAAGGTCTATTACATGATATGAGTAAATATACTTTTACGGAATTAAGAACTGGCTTTAAATACTATCAAGATGGTCTGCGTTCTCCAAATGTTGCCGAAAAAGAAGAAATTGGATATTCCAAAGCCTGGATGCATCATAAAGGGAGAAACAAACATCACTTTGAATATTGGTGGGATATTGGCAAAGATGGCTTAACGGCTGTTGAAATGCCAAAGAATTACGTTCTGGAAATGTTTTGTGATCGTGTGGCAGCCAGTATCGTTTATCAAAAAGAAAACTACACCGATCATCATCCCTTGATGTACTATCAACGTTCCCGAGAACATATCTTCATTCATCCAAATGTAGATAGACTTTTGTTGCATTTATTTGAATATTTGGATAAAAATGGATTGGATGCCACATTAGACTATATTGTAAAAGAAATAAAGGAATAAGCCTTGTACTTATTCCTTTTCAAATAGTAAGTCCAATAAATAGGAACTCTTCTTCGCATTTTTATTCATAGCCAGATTACAAATGGCACAATACGTAACAATATCTATATTTTCATACTTCTGTGCGTTGTTTGCGACTTTTTGACGATGTGCCTCTCTAGTTAAGCCATATTCTATGGAATCCATAGAATCCATTTCTTCGAATTCTATGTTCATTTTTGTCAGTAAAGAACGAACACGTTTTGCAATGCTTTTATCATTGTAACCATGATCACAATCTTGAATTAACATTTTCTTGCCATGATAATTAGGAAATGGAAAATGAACATCTTCATCAATGATTTCCCATACATACTTTTTATTTTGATTTGAAGATAAGCTTTCTAAATCGTTAGCACAATTGTTACAAATTAATATGGCACAATCCTCTTCTTCTAATAAAGAATAATCTACTTTACAACAGCCAGCTGGTTTAATTCCTAATTTTAAATCAATATATTCTGCTAACTTCTTACTCGAATCACTATATCCTTCTTTTATCCGACATCCTGGGAAAAATACATATTTCATGAAAGATCACTTCCTTTCCTAGATATTTGTATACCTTCCAATTCCAATAATGCCATTTTACGATTGACTCCTCCTGCATAACCTGTTAAAGAACCATCACTTCCAACAACTCTATGACAAGGAATCAAGATTGATATAGGATTGTGTCCTACAGCAGATCCTATAGCCTGACTGGACATACTGGATAGACCTCGATTCTTAGCGATGGTATTTGCGATGTCTTTATACGAACAAGTACTACCATAAGGAATCTTAAGAAGTATTTCCCATACAGATAACTGAAAAGGTGTTCCTGAAGGAGCTAAAGGTACAGACAAGGTCGGATTTTCTCCTTTAAAATAAGAGGATAACCAATTCTTTACTAGAATATGTATATCTGTTTCTTCTTCAATACAGTCTCCTTGAATGGTACGCATATAAAACTTTTGCCCTTCTAGAAACAAACCAATTAATTTTGCCTCGTTTGAAACAAGAGTCAGCTTTCCTACAGGAGAATTATAATAGCTTATATAATTCATAGTCTTTCTATCCTTATATATATTATGC
>JAGHTX010000050.1 GCA_018065105.1 Bacillota bacterium | reverse complement strand
TAGAAAAGGAGAATAATTATGGCATTTCCTAAAGACTTTTTATGGGGTGGAGCTACCGCTTCGAACCAATACGAAGGTGGTTGGGATCAAGATGGAAAAGGAATCGCAACCGCTGACTGTGTAACAAGAGGTTCTAAAAAACAACCTCGTTTTGTCACTTATCAAACCAGTGATGGAAAAATTCATGCAGATCCTTATTTTACCTTAGAAGCACCAGACGATGCCAAATTTGGTGTCTTTGAAGGATTTGATTATCCTTGCCATAGAGCTAGTGATGGATACAATCACATCGAAGAAGACATTGCCCTATTAGGTGAAATGGGATTTAAAACGTATCGTATGTCCATCAACTGGCCAAGAATCTTTCCAACTGGATTGGAAGAAGAACCAAATGAAGCCGGTCTAGCCTATTACGATAAAGTATTTGACTGTTGTGCCAAATACAACATAAAACCACTTGTGACTATTTCACATTATGAAACACCAATTGGACTTGTCAACGCATGGCAATCCTGGGTCGATGAAAGAACCATTCCCTGTTTCCTTCGCTACGTCGAAACCATTGCCAACCGCTATAAAGGAAAAGTAGAATACTGGTTAACCTTTAATGAAATCAACTGTTTAAACTTTGACAGCTGGACTACCAGTGGTGTCGCAACCATCGATCCTTATAAACTTGCGATGGTTTCCAAACACTCTTTGATTGCTTCGGCAAAAGCTGTACAAATCCTGCACACAGTCGATTCCAACAATAAAGTGGGAAATATGATCGGCTATAGTGTCATCTATCCATTAACACCAAGACCGGAAGACGTATTAAAGACATGGCAGGAATTAAACGTAAGTTACTTCTTTGCGGATGTACAAGCCAGAGGATACTATCCTCGTTATAAATTAAAAGAATACGAGAACAAAGGAATCGATATCGGATTAACACAAGAAGATAAAGAGACCCTAAAAAATGGTACGATAGACTTCATTACTTTCTCTTACTATATGTCAAACTGTACAACAACCGATCCAAACGCATCGGCCAATATGATTGGAAATATGGTCATTGGATATAAGAACCCATATCTACAAGCCAGTGATTATGGTTGGCAGATTGACCCGACTGGTCTTCGTATTTCACTAAACTATCTATATGATCGTTATCAAAAACCATTGATGGTGGTCGAAAATGGATTAGGAACCACTGCGGATGTTCTAAACGAAGATAAGAGCGTACACGATGATTATCGTATCGCCTATTTAAGAGATCATATCCAGGCTATGGATGCAGCCATTAACGAAGATGGTGTGGAATTGATTGGCTACACTCCATGGGGATGTATCGATCTAATTTCTGTATCCACCGGAGAAATGGCAAAACGATATGGATTTATCTATGTCGATTATCAGGACGATGGAACGGGAGATGGATCTCGCTACAAAAAAGATTCTTTCTACTGGTATAAAAAAGTCATTGCCAGTCAGGGAACCGATTTAGAGTAAAAAAATACGAGGCTGTGTAAACAACCTCGTTTTTATTTAAATCAAAATAAAAAGTCTAGTTTCCTAGACCTTTATAACTTGTATATTTTCTATATGATAATGCTTCATGCACTCTATCGCTTCCCTTGTGATAACCTCTCCGGAAACCACAATCGGTATAGCTGGAGGACAGGAAACTGTAGGCGTCGCACAAATTCTTCCTAAGCTATCTTCCAAAGCTACTTCTTCCGAAATCGCAAACACCGCTTCGCGAATGGAACAAACCCGCTTGGATTCTGGTAAGGATATTCGAAAAGCATCCTTTACCAGAATTGGATCTTTTAAGATATCAACAATCTTTTCCACTTGTTCAAAATCATTAAGTCCTGTCAACATAAGAACGAGGTGACGATCATCACTGTATTCACATTCCATATGATGTTCTCTTAGTAAATTAGCTACGATATTTCCCTGGGTACGAATGGTTAGCTTTAATGGATCACTGGACAGAATATCCCAACCCTGATTCACCAACTTTTCTTTGATTCGATTGATTTTTTCTATCGTCATTTTTAATTCCGCACAACAGTTTTCCAAATACGCATTGCAGCAATCCAATGAAGAAAGAATCAAATAGCTAGGACTGGTAGAACCAAACAAAGACAAGGCATGTTTGGCTAGTAGATATTGATCTTCTAAATTTTTACTAACATGAAGATACGCCCCACCCGTTAAAACCGGCAATGTTTTATGTGCTGAATCACAACATAGATCCGCTCCCAGATCCATCGGATGTAAAGAATCTTCCAAGAAATGAAGATAGGCTCCATGCGCATTGTCTACCAAGAGTAAAGTGGAATATTTATGACAAACCTGGGCAATTCCTTGAATATCCGCAACATTTCCCAAATAATCCGGACTTGTCAAATACACGGCTCCATACTTTTCTTTCTGTAGAGCCTGTTCGACTTGTTCTTTAGAAATCTGACAGGCACATAAACTATCCGAGTTCGTATCATAAAGCCAGTCTACTTCTGCATCACAAAGAGATGCCGCATAGACAAAAGCTTTATGTACATTTCGAGCCGCCAGGATACGTTTGTTCTTTTGAAGATAGGTAGCCATATAGACCATGGCCCGTATGCACTGACTCGACCCTTCACTAGAATACAACGTGTTTCTAGTTCCAAATAGCCTGGTCACATTCTTTTCACTTTGGGCAATGATTCCTTCCGCTTCGTATAAAGAATCCGCACCTTTTACTTCGGTAATATCCAGTGCTTCAATGCCCAATGGCCCTTTTCCTTTATGCCCTGGCATATGAAGACGCATTTCCTTATAGTTTTGTACGAAATCAAAAATTGGTGTTTCCATTAATATTTCACAGTCTTTTCGGCAACCTGCATCATGATCGCACATTCGATACGTTTACGGAACAATTCACAACCTGGCTCATAGGTACCTAAAATAGTTCCCGATGCATGGAAGGCATTGGCTGCACATCCTCCAGAACAGTACAACTTCGCCCAACAGTTTTCACAATCCTTACGCGCATACGCATTACAGCTTCTAAACTTTTCACGAAGTTCGGTATTGGTAACCCCATTCCAGATATCTCCTAACTTGTAGTCTTCTTCTCCTACGAATTGGTGACAAGGATATAAATCTCCCCAAGGGGTAACGGCCATATATTCGGTTCCAGAACCACATCCTGAAATACGTTTATAGATACATGGTCCTTCTGTTAAATCCAACATATAGTGATAGAAGGTAATTGGTTTTCCTTCGGCTTTTCTTCGTAACATATCTTTCGCCAAGATTTCGTATTGTTCTTTTACCACTTCTAAATCTTCTGCCGTTAATCCAGCAGGATCTCCAGGGGCGCAAACAACGGGTTCCATACTTAATTCGGTAAATCCTAAATCGGCCATATGGAAGACATCGTTGGTAAAATCGGGATTGGCGTGGGTAAATGTTCCACGCATGTAGTATCCTTTTCCACCACGAGAATCCACTAACTTTTTGAATTTTGGGACAATGGTGTCATAACTTCCTTTTCCTGCATAATTTACACGCAAACGGTCATGAATTTCTTTTCTTCCATCCAAAGAAAGAACCACATTGCTCATTTCCTTGTTGGCAAATTCAATCACATCTTCATCAATCAAAACACCATTTGTGGTTAAGGTAAAACGGAAGTTTTTATTGTGTTCTTTTTCAATACTGCGTGCATAGGCAACAAGCTGTTTACACACATCCCAGTTCATGAGTGGTTCCCCACCAAAGAAATCGACTTCTAGATTTCTACGTGTTCCCGAATTGGCTACTAAAAAATCCAAGGCTTGTTTTCCAACTTCAAAACTCATTAGCGCACGGTCACCATGGTATTTTCCTTGGCTGGCAAAACAATACGAACAATTTAAGTTACAAGTATGCGCCACATGTAAACATAAAGCTTTGACAACGTTTCCAGATTTTTGTTTCAGGTTACCCGCAATGTCTGCATACGTATCGAGTGTATATAGTTTTCCCATTTTCTTTAAAGTTTCGATATCTTCAATCACATATCGAAGATCTTCTTCTGTTACATCTTCACGATGTGCATATTTTTCTTTCATTTGGGCAATAATATCTTCTACCGGTGTATCAGTGTATAGGGCAATCATGTCATAAGCTACTTCATCCACGGCATGTACCGATCCACTGCAAGTATCTAAAACGATATTATAACCATTTAATTTGTATTGATGTATCATATCTTTTTTCCTTGTCTTTCCATGAGAAAAGCGCCGTTTGAATAAGCGGCGCCTCTTGAGGTTTTAACCCACTATTTTTCGTTTTCGCAAGTTTGATTTGCAACACCGCAGCTAGTTTTACAAGCAGATTGACAAGAAGTTTGGCATTCTCCACATCCACCATTTGCAGCGCTCTTACAAAGATCACGAGTGTCAAGAGTTTGAATACGTTCCATAAGTTTTTACCTCCTGAGTATTTCTAAAAATCTCCTAAAAAATATACCATAGTTTGCCAGTATAGTCAAAAATTCTTCCAACCAAAACAACTGTTCGTTAAACCTTTGGTCCAATCCAAATCCGAAATGGTTGCCACCACTTCCACACTACAGTTCCCGATTGTTCTCTTTCTCACAAAATAGCCCACACTGCCTAAAATCAGAGCCACAAGAATAAAGATAGCTGACATTAAAAGTTCTATAGAATCCATAATCAACAACTTCCAAAACGCACTATTCTAACGCATTCTCTTTCTTCTCACTTTTTAATTCTTTAAAATGATTGATAGAAATTCGAATGGCAACAAAGATCGCAACGACCTCTATCAGACCACCGACAATTCTACCTACCACTTCTTCCATAATACATAAAGGAATGGAAAAACCGGCAAAAGCTAAACAAGGAATTAATTTAAATCCTAGTCCAATATAGTTTTCTAAAAATGCCTTGTGTTCTACTTCACCATGCTTACCAGAAAGATAAGACATAATAAAATAACCAATCGCAATCAAGGCCATTAAAATTGTCATAACCGCCCCAACGATCATTTGTTGCACTTCATCCTGCGTGACAAAATAATAAGGATCTGCTACTTTTTGCACATAGGTATACGTAACATACAACCCACCTAAAGAAAGTACCGTTAACAGAACACCGATCCAGGACAACATTCTTTTAAAGAATCGTTCTCCAAACATTCCAACTAAGATAGCCACCAAGAAATAGATCAAGGGTCTTAAAAGAATGACTAATAATTTATATCCATGTTCCATAAAAAACTCGCTTTTTTCACTCGATTCTATTCTACCATAACAATACTCTTACATTCATGAGAATCTTTGAAAGAAATGTTTTCCCCGTTTACAATTTTTTCAAAAAAAGTCTTGTTTGAAATGAAAAAAATACCTAATATGTACATTAGGAGATCTGATATATATGGAAATGAAAAATTTTTTAAATGAACGCGTATATAGCGTTTCAAGAAGTCCAATCCGTGAATTCGCTGCATTGGCACAATCTGTAGAAGGTTGTTTATCTATGACTTTAGGAGAACCTGATTTTGATACACCAGCACAGGTAAATGCACAAGTGGACGTTGCCTTGGCAAATCATGAAACTCACTACATTCACAACTGTGGTTCATTATCATTAAGAAAGAAAATCGCCCAATTCGAAAAAGAACGTTTCGGAATGGACTACGACGAAAACGAAGTAATCGTAACAACAGGGGCTACTGAAGCCATCTATACTGCATTCTACGGAATCTTAAATCCAGGGGATGAAGTGATTATCTTTACACCAGCTTTCTTATTATACGAAGAAGTTGTAAAACTATGTGGTGGTAAACCGGTTCTTATGAACACAACAGACGATGATTTCCAAATCAATGCGGAAAAATTAAACGCATACATCACTGACAAAACAAAAGCGATCATCATTAACACACCAAACAACCCAACCGGATGTATTTTAAACAAAGAAAGCTTAGACGTTATCTACAACGCTGTTAAAGACAAACCAATCTTTGTCATCTGCGATGATGTATATCGTCAATTGATCTACGTTGAAGAATACCACAGCTTCATGGAATACCGTGATTTAAGAGACCGATTGATCTTAGTACAATCTTTCTCTAAACCTTATGCCATGACTGGATGGCGTATGGGATACTTAATGTGCGATGCACCAATCAAAGAACGTTTAGAATTGGTACACCAATACTTAATCACTTCTACACCAGCTCCATTCCAAAAAGCTTGCGAAGTGGCTCTAGACTTTGATCCAAGTGTATTTACCGAAGTATACAAAAAACGTAGAGATTACTTATTAGACCGTTTAGAAAAAATGGGTATTGAAGTCACAAAACCAGAAGGTGCCTTCTATGTATTCCCTTCTATCAAAGAATTTGGAATGTCTTCTTCAGAATTCTGTACAAGAATGATCTATGAAGCGAAATTAGCCGTAACTCCAGGATTCTGTTTCGGATCCGATACAAACTTCCGTATCAGCTACTGTTGCTCAGACTACGTTCTTGAAGAAGGAATGAATCGTTTAGAAGCCTTCATCAACAAACTAAGAAACGAAAAATAGTCAGGAAACAAACAAAAGGTGTCAGCGACACCTTTTTTTTAAAATTCAATTTGTATCTTGGTTCCTTCCCCCAGCACACTATGTAAAGAGATCTCCGCATTATGAATATCCGCAATGTGTTTTACAATGGCCAAACCAAGGCCAGTTCCTCCGGTTTCCCGAGAACGGCTCTTATCCACACGATAAAAGCGTTCAAATACACGAGCTTGCTGATTTTCAGGAATACCAATTCCATCATCTTCCACAGAAAAAGCCGGATGTCCATTTTGCACAAAAATGCGTACCCATACATGCCCATTGTTGTCGCTATATCGGATCGAGTTTTGAATCAAATTATTCATCATCTCACAAAACAAAGAAGTATCTACGTTACAAAGAACCGATTCGCCTTCAAGAACCAAGGAAATCGATTTATTATCTGCCTGGGTTCTAAATTGTTCCACACACTCTTTTGCCAATTCATACAGATCGGCCTGTTCAAATTTTCTAGGCAATTCTTTGTGATCCAGTTCCGAAAGCTGAATGATATCGTTAATCAAAGAAAGTAAACGATCGGCATTGTGACGAATCTGCTTGGCAATATGAACCTTCTCTTCTCCATCCACAATTCCAGTTTCAATCAATTCCGCATACCCAGAAATAGCTGTGATTGGCGTTTTTAATTCATGCGATACACTCGCCGTAAAATCCTGGCGGTTATTGGCCGCTTCTAAAATATTTTCGTGTTGTGAACGAATCTTATTCGCAAACGGTTCCAATTCCTTATATGCCGAAACACGATTGATATCATCCAGATTCTCTGCCATTTCTTCAATCGGCTTCATCAATTGACGAATCAAATAATGCCCAATAAATACACAAGCCAGAAGAATCAATATCGTAATAATAATGATGACAGGTACAACCGTCATAAAAATACTCGTTAAGGTACGAGCCTGGGTCGATACACGAAGGACCGTTCCATTTTCCAGCAACAAGGCATAGTAGAACGTATCCATATTCATCGTATTCGAACGACGTGTACTCTCTCCTTCTCCATTTTTAAACGCTTCCTGAATTTCTGGACGATTTAAGTGATTGGGTAAACCATGTGGGTCAAAGTCGTTATCAAACAAAACCGTTCCATCCTCGTCGATCCAGGTGATACGAAGATTGGCGGCATTTAAATGACTTAAAGCCACGGCATTGTCTTCACTCGATTCATAAACATCCAGAAACACTTCGGTTTCCATCAACAACTCGGCACTCTGGCGCAAATCGCTATGTACTCGATTTTGAAATAAATTATAAAAAACCAGGGTTACTCCAATAGCTGTGGCAACAATGGCTATAAAGGCGGTAAGTCCAAAACGTACAGTTATTTTTTGTTTCATGCTTCCGCTTCACTTTCTGTCACGATCGAATACCCAACCCCACGAACGGTACGGATCTTCTTCCCATTTTCTCCCAGTTTTTGACGAAGCGTTTTAATATGCATATCCAAAGTACGACTTTCGCCTTCAAAATACATCCCCCATACAAAACGCATGATTGCTTCTCGGGTTAAAACGATGCCTTGATTAATCATCAAATATCGTAGCAGTTCGTATTCTTTTAAAGTTAGAGGTACGTTCTTGTTGTCGCTGGTTACTATATGTCTTTCATTATCCAGAACAATACTTCCCACAGAGAGTTGACTTGGCACATCTTCCTGGGAACGTCTTAATAAGGCACGAACTCTGGATAGAAGTTCCAAAACCGAAAAAGGCTTACGAATATAATCATCGGCTCCATCATCCAGTCCTTTCACCATATCCATTTCGGTAGTTTTGGCTGTCACCATAATGATGGGAATCGAATGGGTCTGGGCATTGCTTCGTAACTTACGAACGATCTTATATCCATCCTCATCGGGAAGCATAATATCTAATAAAATTAAATCCGGAAGAATTTGTTCCATTTTTGAATAAAACGTAGAAGCACAATCAAAAGCCTGCACAATATGGTTACTGTTACGAAGCGCAATTGTTTCAATTTCTTGAATACTGGTATCATCTTCTACGATATAAATCAATGCCATTTAGATTCCTCCTTACTACTTAACACTGGCCAGAGCGGTTGCGATATTGATGGCATGATCCGAACAACGTTCTAAATCATTGGCCATATCGACAAATACGATACCTCCCGTTGGATGGCAGGTTTCTTTCATCAAACGGTCTGTATGCGATTTGATAATTTCCTTTTGGATCGCATTTACCTTATGTTCCAGCTTCTTAGCGTTCTTAATCTTTGAGTATTCTTCTGTTTCAAATATTTTAGACGAAAACTTTAAAGATTCCAATGTTGCTTTCCCAAGTTTTTCCATTTCTTCTTTCGCCTCTGTCGACAAGCTGATTTTTTGTTTCTTCAACATTTCAATATATTCCACAATATTTTCCGCATGGTCACTAATACGCTCAATATCGGAAACCACAAGGATCATTTGCGAAATCTTATAAATATCCTTTTGAAGAAATCCCTGGGTACGAACCGCAATCAAATGATTGGTAATCTCTTCGGTTAGATAATCCACGGTATCCTCGGCTTCCAATACAGATTGCGCTAAGTTCTCATCCATAGTTAAAAAAGCGGTAATCGCATTTTCTACTGCTTCATTGGCAATTCTAGCCATACGGGCGATTTCCATACGAGCCTGATTAATAACCACCGAAGAGGGCAATTCGTCTCGTTCTACCATATACAACAGTTGGCGTTCTGCCATTTTTCTGTTTTCGCTAGGAAGCATAGGTACCACTTTTTTAGAAAGCGAAACGATATATTTCGCAAACGGGAAAACAAGAATGACCGAAAGAATCGCAAAAATTGTATGCGTATTGGCAACCTGGTGACCGATATTTCCCGGAGTTAAGTTTTGAATGAATGTTAAGATACCTGGGAACACCTGAATCAATAGAACCATTAAGATCGCACGAATAAGATTAAACAATAAGTTTAGAATAGCCGTTCTTTTCCCATCACGATTTGTGGTTAAAGAAGCCAACAAGTTAGGCGTCACCGAACCAATGGCAGCCCCAATCACTAAATAGACGGTCATATCATACTTCAATAGACCTTGCACCGCAAAAGTTTGAAAAATAACAACCGAAGACGAAGAACTTTGAAGAAGAGCGGTAAATAATACCCCAAAAAGAATCGCTAAAGCTGGATTGGAAAGTGTTTCTAAAGCCGTAATAAATTCATGACTCTGCGATAAAGGAATAATAGCTCCCTTAATAATGGAAATCCCAAAGAACAACATCCCAAAGCCCATAATAATGGTACCAATGTGTTTTAAGACATCTTTCTTTAGGAATAAGAACATCACTACCCCCACAAATAAGAACATAGGGGCAAAGGCTCCTATATTGAAAGCTGTAATCTGGGCGGTAATGGTCGTTCCAATATTAGCTCCCATAATAACCCCGATTGCCTGGGATAATTCCATCAATCCCGAGTTTACAAAGCTAATGACCATCATATCGGTCGCCGATGAGCTTTGTATCAAAAGTGTAACCGTAATCCCTACTAAAACCGAAAGGACCGGGTTGGATGTAGCGTACTTTAAAATGGTTCTCATTTTTTCTCCCGCTGCATCTTTTAATCCAGTGGACATGATACTCATTCCATATAGGAAGAGTCCAATTCCACCCATTAATGTAAATAAACCAAATAAATCCATGGTATTCATCTCCTATTTCATAAGAATGAAGATAACACTGAAAAGTAAATCAAATGTATGTTCTATGTAAATTCTATGTAAATTACGTAAAGAAAGGCCTTCCAACATTATTTTGGAAGGCCATTATTATAAGATATTTACTAAATTTTCTTCGTATTCCATGTGTTGTAGATTGGTTTCCTGCATCGTATTTAATGCTTCTTCGTAAAGCTTTTTCGACTCTTCTACTAAATTATTTAAAGCTTTCATCATTTTTTTCATCATAATTTTAACCTCTTTCGATATTCTGTCTTTCTTTTTACAAGACAAGAATAACCAAACTATCTTTCCTGAGACATGAAAAAAACTTAATCTTACCTTAATCTTCCTCTTCTTTATACAATCTTAATATTCGCCTATTTTTCTTAACACCATATTTATTCCCTCTTTGGGATAATACAATCAGAGGTACGCCATGAAAAAGAATTTATCATCATCTCAAGTGATTATACTCAGCTTCTTATCTATAATCCTAACCGGAACATTCTTATTAATGCTTCCTATATCTTCAAAAGCTGGTATTGTCACCCCTTTTAAAGAAGCTTTATTTACAGCCACCAGTGCCAGCTGTGTAACCGGACTGGTTGTACAAGATACCGGAACGTATTGGTCCCTGTTTGGACAAACCATTATTTTGATCTTGATCCAAATTGGAGGAATGGGTGTTATCACCATTTCCTATCTAATCTTTATCCTGTTTGGAAAAAGAATGGGATTGATTGAGCGAAGCTATTTATCCGATTCCTTATCGGCATTAAGCATCGGTGGAATTGTTCGCCTGACCAAGTTTATAGTCCGTATGGCCCTGATGATTGAAATCACGGGTGCTTTATTTTTACTACCCACTTTTCTAAAAGATTTTGGAGGAATGGGAATTTGGTATGCCCTGTTCCATTCCATTTCTGCTTTCTGCAATGCTGGATTCGATTTATTAGGTATACGAGAACACTTTTCTTCGCTAACTACCTACGCCACAAATGCAGCGATCCTTTTACCCATCGCAGCCTTAATTGTGATTGGGGGAATTGGATTTCTAACCTGGGAAGATCTGGTGAAACATAAATTTCATTATCATCAATATCGTCTGCAATCCAAGGTTATCTTGAGCACAACCGCTATACTCATTGGAATACCTGCCCTTTATTTTTTTATTTTTGAATTTCAAAACATGGGCATGAAAGAAAGAATTCTCTCTTCTATCTTTCAAAGCATTACCCCAAGAACAGCCGGGTTTAATTCCATTGATTATGCCAGCCTAAGCCAGAGCGGACAATTATTATCCATTGTCTTGATGTTAATTGGAGGAGCGAGTGGTTCGACGGCGGGAGGAATCAAAGTATCTACATTTGCGATTCTTTGTTTCACAACCTTAGCCATTATTCGCCGACAGGAAGAAATCAACATGTTTAATCGAAGAATCACGACTGATATCATTCTGCAATGCGTAGCCATATTAACCTTATATGTATTCTTAATGATAGGATCTACCATTCTTCTAGCCTCCATTGAACAAATCCCTGCGATAAGAGCCGGGTTTGAATGTGCATCGGCATTAGGAACCGTGGGCCTTACCTTAGGAATTACCCCAACCTTATCGAGTGCGAGTCATTATCTTCTAATCGCCCTTATGTTTATAGGACGTGTAGGAGGATTAACCTTTATCTTTGCGACCACTCGAAATCGAAAGAACAAATCAAAATATCCCGTAGAAAAGATTACGGTAGGATAGGAGCTTTATGAAAAAATCAATATTATTAATCGGATGTGGACGATTTGGAAAACACATCGCCATGAAACTACATGAATTAGGCGATCCTGTCATGGCCATCGACTTAAAAGAAGATCGCATTGATAAGATTCTTCCTTTTGTTCACCAGGCCCAGATTGGCGATTCTACGGACCGTGACTTTCTAGAAAGTGTAGGCGTATCCAACTTTGAAGTCTGCATCGTAGCCATCAGTTCTGACTTCCAAAGTTCTCTGGAAACCACTTCTCTTTTAAAAGAATTGGGCGCTAAATTTGTCGTATCCCGTGCCAATCGTGACGTACAAGCTAAATTTTTAACGATGGTCGGTGCGGATAAAATTGTTTATCCAGAAAAACAGGTTGGAAACTGGACAGCCATTCGATATGGTTACGATCACATTTTGGATTATTTGGAACTGGAAGATGATTATGCCATCATTGAAATCGATATGCCTCTAGAATGGGTCACAAGTACCATTCAAGAATTGGACATTCGTAAAAGATACAACATCAACATCATCGGTATCCGAAAAGATGGAAAAATGAATATGAATGTATTACCCGATATTCGCCTATTCGCTCAGGATTCTCTATTGGTCGTCGCTAGACTATCCCAGATCAAGAAAATCTATCACAGCTAGAAAGGAACACTTATGAACACGCTATATATTATTTTAATCTTTCTAATTATTTTAGTTATTTTTGGAACGCTTTTCCGCCAGGTAGATTTCTTTATGAAAAAGAATCATAAGCCTAATAAAAAAATTGTACTTTCTGTCGCCCTGGACCATATGGATTTTTCAGACATGATTCAAGGTAGACAAGGTGTTGTATACCAATATCAGGTCAAGCCTTTTGAACAGGTACAAAAGGAAATCCAAAATGGAAGTATTGACTTTGGGCTTTTTCACAAATACTCCGTAAAAAACATTTCTAATACATTCTACAAAGTGTCCATGTTCACACATACGGATTCTTCCGATTTTGCGGATGAAAAGTTGCTGGATCAAAACGTTGTCTTGGTCACAAACAAAAAAAATGTACAAAAATTAGTGGAATTGGGTATTATAAAGAAAAGGAATTAACATATGAAACATGTATTGGTTTGTCTTTCTTCATCTCCATCAAATGCCAAAACAATAGAAGGGGCTTATAAGCTGGTAAAAGCGACCTCTTCTTCTTTTCGTGCTGTTTACGTAGAAACTTCCACTCCATTAACACCCGAAAATCAGGCTCGTTTAAGAGAAAATTGTCGTTTGGCCGAAAAATTTGGAGCCAGTTTGGAGGTACTTTATGGAGAAGACATTCCTTCTGAGATTTCAAAATATGTGCAATACACAGGAATTAGTGATGTAGTCATCGGCAAAAGTACTCTGCGTTCTAAAAATCCGTTAAAAAAGACATTAATGGATCGTTTGTTGGTAAGCTGTCCCAATGTAGAATTTCATGTAGTTCCTGATTATACAGGACACAATACGAGCATTAAGACAAACACCAAACGACCAAACACACCCCTTCAGGATGTTTTTAGAGCCCTTTCGATTTTAGTTCTTACCACTTTGGTTGGATATCTATTTGAATCCATGGGCTTTACCAAAGAAAACATCATCACCATCTATATCCTAAGCGTACTGGTAACTTCCATTATCACCAACGATAAAAAATTCAGCTGGATCACTTCCATCATTGCGGTTATCGTGTTTAACTTCTGTTTCACCTATCCAAAATATACATTGTTTGTATACGAGCCAGGCTACCCTGTTACCTTCTTAGTCATGTTTGTCGCATCTTTTATGACCGGAACTCTAGCTACCCAGCTAAAGAACATTGCCCAGCAATCTTCTTTACGAGCGTATCGTACCAATGTCCTATTAGATACCGACCAGGCTTTTACCAAAACCCACAATAAAGAAGAAGCCATTGAAGTATTAGGAAGCCATCTGGTGAAACTGTTAGATAAAGACGTTGCGATCTATGATGTACAAGAAGAACAGCTGGGAAAAAGTTATTTTTTTCCAAGTAAAGAAGCCATCATCGAAAATGTATTTGATGAAGAAATTGTTTCCTGGGTTTATACAAATAACCACCATGCTGGCTATGGTTCAACAAACTATACTTCAGCCCCGTGTCTATACTATTCCATTCGTATCCAGAATAAAGTATATGGTGTTGTAGGTATCCACATAGACCAGGAACCCTTAGAAGCTTTTGAAGTGGATCTATTAGTTGCCATCTTACAGGAATGTGCCTTAACGATGGATAACTTCTTTATTCAAAAAGAAAAAGAAGAAGCGGCCATTCTTGCCCAAAAGGAAAAAGTACGCGCCAATATGTTAAGAGGTATCTCCCACGATTTAAGAACCCCATTGACTTCAATTTCTGGAAATGCGAATATCCTGATGAGCAATGGAGAATACTTAAACGAAGAAACCAAACAGGGCCTATATAAAAGTATTTACGAAGATTCGATCTGGTTAAACAATATGGTCGAAAATCTATTATCGGTTTCGCGTATTGAAGAAGGAAGAATCAATGTAACCTTCCGTCCGGAACTGGTAGAAGAGCTATTGGAAGAAGCGGTGCATCATACCCTTCCCTATAAAGGAAATCAAACATTGTCCATTGAAATGGAAAATCCGTATTTACTCATTAAAGCGGATTCTACTTTGATTCTACAATTACTTAACAACTTACTTGACAATGCCATAAAATACGCAGGAGACAGTGCACACATTCGCCTTCGTGGATACGAATCGGGAGAGTATGCCTGTATTGAAATCGTAGACGATGGACCAGGTATTTTAAAAGAAGATATGGAACATATCTTTGAAACGTTCTATGTCGGTCAAAACAAGATCATCGACAGCAATCGCAGTCTAGGACTTGGACTGGCTTTATGTAAGAACATCGTGGACCTTCATAGTGGAAAAATCACGGTGGAAGACAATATACCACATGGTGCCAAATTTAAAATTGAGTTGCCATTAGAAAAGGTGGAAATCTATGAATAAAATCAGCATATTAATTATTGAAGACGATCAAGCCATCAACAATTTAATCAAAACAACTTTAGAAACACGGGATTATAAATATTTCAGTGCAGCCAATGGATTGGATGGCATCTTAGTGGCCACCAGCCAGAATCCGGATATTATTCTTTTGGATCTGGGCCTTCCCGATATGGATGGAAATGAAATCATCAAAAAGATTCGTTCGTATTCCAATACCCCGATCATTGTCATCTCTGCACGCAGTGAGGATCGAGATAAGGTAGAAGCTCTTGACAATGGAGCTGACGATTATTTAACCAAACCATTTTCTGTCGACGAATTATTAGCACGAATTCGCAGCACTTCTCGTCGCCTTGCCTACATGCAAGGCAGTACGAGTTCCAATCGTATTTTTGAAAATGGTCGTTTAAAAATTGATTATGTGAGTTCCGTAGCCTATTTAAACGAAGAAGAGTTACATCTTACGCCTATCGAGTACAAGCTTTTAAACCTTCTTGCCAAAAACGTCGGAAAAGTTTTAACGTATACATATATCACCAAAGAAATCTGGGGCAGCAGCTGGGATAGCGATATCGCAAGTCTTCGTGTTTTCATGGCCACTTTAAGAAAAAAGATCGAAAAAGATGGAGTCAATTATATCCAGACCCATGTCGGTGTTGGATATCGAATGCTTCGAATAGAATAAAAAAGGACATTGCGTCCTTTTTTTATCTTCCTGCTCTAGATAGGTTTCTTTGCAACATGTATAAAATGCATCCTACTATTCGATATACTTTAAAAGATCCATCGATTCTATTAATAACGAGAATTCTTCTTGTCGTCTCGTCTCAATCTGACCACTTTGCATCAAATACCAGCCTGCCTGTAAGGAGCTCATGCCTACATTTCTAGCTCCATATAGTTCCTGACTTCCCCCATCCCCGACAAATATACATTCTTCCACTTTCACATCCAAAGCTTTGGCACAATCTAAAAATATTTGGGCATC
>JAGHTX010000193.1 GCA_018065105.1 Bacillota bacterium | reverse complement strand
ATCGGAAAACAAAAAGATCTAGCAGAAAAGAAATTATTGAATCAACCAGATGTTTTAGCGGATGTATTGAATGCGTTTCTCTTTGAAGGCAAGGAAGTTGTACAAGAAAAAGATATCTATCCGTATCTAACAAATAGTTCTTTATTTACCACAAAACTTAAAGAGCTGCAAAGAGATTCTCTGAGTCTATGGAAACCTAAGGAAGATGAAGGATACTTAATTGGCATAGAAAATCAAACCCATACGGATTCTAAAATGGCTCTCAGAGTAATGGCCTATAATACCGTTTCCTATCTGGATCAGTTTGGTAAAAGAAAGGGGCAATTTTTTCCAGCAGTTACCTATGTCTTCTACTATGGAAATAAACATTGGAAAAAGAATAAGAAGTTATCTGAATTATTTAATCAAATGAATCTGGTGGAGAAATTATTTCAGGATCATGGAATAGAAGTTGTAGAAATCGCCTTTCTGGAAAGAGAAGTCATAGAACGATTAAAATCAGACTTCTATATAGTAGCTGATTATTTTGAACAAGTACGAACAAAGAAGGTATACATTCCACCAAATCGAGAACTAAAACATCCATTTGAAACTTGTTATTTAATGTACACACTAACAAATGACAAAAGATTTCTAGAAATCACAGAACAGAACGGAGGTGTAAAAAACATGTGTGAAGCATTTGATTACTATGAAAACAGAGGTATCGAAAAAGGAAGACATGAAGAAAGACAAAAATGCATGCAAGAAGCAGAACTAGAAAGACAAAATTACATACAAGAAGCAGAACAAAAAAGACGAAATTGGTTATTAGATGCGATTAAACGTAATATGTCTGAAGGTTTCTCTTTTCAACAAATAATGAAAATATTTGGAATATCTCAAGATGAACAAAACTATTATTTCCAAAAACTACAGGAAGAATAGGTGATATTTATCCATAAAACATTGAATTATTTCATAAACAGGAATTTTCCATTCTTAAACTCATTAAAAAAATTTTGTCTTTATAATAAAAAAATGGAGAAGAGTAGTTTGGTTTGACTACTCTTCTTTCTTGTATTGGTCTAGTGTGCTTTGAAGTTTGGTTTGAAGTTGTTCTGCTTGTTCTTTTGGCTCTATAATTTGTACGTGTTCATAGAAGGGAGCAAAATATCTTTGAAGCTGGAAATAAGAGCAATCTAGATACAATATACCTTCTTCTAGATTGGATTGGGGTAATGGTTCGGGTCTTTCGAGATAGCTTGCATTGAAGATATTAATTCCGGTTGATGATAATCGCAACTTGTATATAATATTGGAATTAATCACAAACTGTACACCATTGCGCTTCATTTTTTCTAAATAGATTGGAAAGTCTTTGCTAAATTCTCGTTTTTCTCGTGTCACGTATAGACTTTTTATATTTTTGATATGTATATTTTGAATCTTTTTTCTATCATCGGATTCAAAAATCAGGTAATTGTATAATTGTTCCCTAGATGCACTGATTTCCATAGGGCTGGCAATGTATTTTTTATAATTGGTTTGGAATCTAATTTTATAATCGTTTTTTATGGCATTTTCTATTTTTTTAATTAAATCGGCATAAACAATTTTTTCTCTTTCATTTTTTGGAAGAGAAAGATAGGAAATTAGAATAGAGCGTAAAAAGGAAGAAACATCACTTCCTGGGGGAGTGTGCTCGATAATGTTTTCTAAATCTTCACCATTGGCTTTTCCAATTCGAATATTTATTTTAACTTCCTTTTTTTCTTTTTTCTGGACAGAGTATTTATTCCTTTCTATGTGTTCCATAATTGTCCATACAACATTTTCCATCTGAATTCTATCAAGAGGATAATTTGCGTCTTCTTTTTTTATCGCATTTAAGATCACATCTTTAAGAGTATCGTATTTTTGAATGTAATCATCAAAATAATGGATGATTACATGGCTTATAAAAGAAGACTTTTTAGAATGTGGCATAAATGCCATAAGATCTTCACTGATTCTTTCATTTGTGTTCTTATCTAAGTTTAAAGTAATAATATCGTTTATCATATATACATCTTACAATGAGTATGTTTATAGTACAATAAGAAAGATTATAAAACTTATAAAAAAGATAAAAATGTAGGTTCAAAATAATCATACCTCCTTATCGAATGTACATCAATATTGTCATAAAATAGAATTGTAAAAAGAATACGGAGGGTTTGTATATGTGTAAATTATTAAATGATCAAGAATATTTAGTTGCGGTGAATTTGGCTATGGGACACTTTTCTAAACAGGTAGAATTAACTGGATCATACCGCGAAAGTGTATTGCGTACTGTTCGTTTTGACATTTCCTGGGCAAATCGTACAGGAGAATTAGAAAATTTAGCAAAAGAGTATGGTTTCTATGATTATCTAAATAGTTTAGAAGAAGATAGAAAACCTTCTAAAAAAGTTTGTTTGATTGGGGGTTCCCGAATGAAAAAGAAGGATATTTATCAAACTTTTGAATCGCATCGTATTGCTCGAGATTCAATCACAATTTATGATTACGATTTAAAGGGATTTGATCTAAATGAAAAATACGATGTAATTTTTTCTGGACCCATTCCTCATAAGGTAAGAAAAATGGGAAAAACTCGAAGTGTTTTATCAAAACTAGAGAGAAATCGCAATTGTAGAAGATTGGTAAATAATCAATTAAAAATCACAAAGAATACGTTAAATAGAGGATTGGAAGAATGGAGCTAGGAATATGGAAAGAGTAGAAATGAATATTACCGAAATTATTGAGATGCTCGATTGTGTACCCGAACGTTTTAAAGATTTGGCAAAAGAGAATCTAGATGTTGTACATGAAGAATTTGATTCTTTGTATAAAGTTGTGCTGGATGGCTTTTGGAACGATGGGGAGAAAAATGTCTTCAAATTATACGAGGATGGACCAGTTTCTGGTTTTCAGATTGTCCAGCTGTTAATTGCATCCATGTTCTATGCACTAACAGACTGCGTTGTAAGTGATACGTATATTTTTGGACAGATTGATGGAGAAGAGCCATATTATGTTTGTGATATCGAGAATTGTTTTATTGAAGAAGCCGAATTGGTGCATGTTGGAGAAAAAATGAATGAAGTAGAAAGTGATTATGCTTGTGCAAATTGGGATTTATTAACATACTATTTTAATATAAAAAAATCCGTTCATAAAGTAGACGATCCTTTCAGATTAAATTAGAAAGTTTTGGTTCGAACGGTATTGTAGATTTAAATATTTGAATACTCATATTGTGCATGCAAAAGATACTAAGAACAGAACTAGGAAGAATGTAGTTCTTGGATTAGAATGTATATAGTGGAGGTTAATTCTATGAGTTTAATCGATGATTACTTTTGGCGAGATGTTATGGATCAAGATGCGCTTGATGCTCAAAATCTTGAACGATTAATTCAGGATATTCATCGAGTATATCCGGATGAAGATAAAATTCGTTCTCTAATTCGAGATTTCCCAGGAACGTTAAGTTCTTCGGACTTAGAAAAAATTCGAAGAGAGACAGGTGTATCGATTTCTTTTTAAAGGAGGATGTTTATGGCAAATATTACAATTCAGAAAATTGGGATTACCGATATTGTGGTGGATGCGATAGTTAATGCAGCGAATGAAGGTCTTTGGCAAGGTGGAGGCGTTTGTGGTTTTATTTTTAGAGCCGCAGGAAGTTATCAATTAACACAAGCCTGTCAAAAAATTGGGCACTGTCCTACAGGAAGTGCTGTAATTACGCCTGGTTTTCAATCCAAGGCAAAATATATTATTCATGCGGTTGGTCCTGTATACGATGCCAATCAAGAAGAAAAGTGTGGAAGACTTTTATATGATGCGTATAAGCGTTCTTTGGAACTTTGTATCCCAAATGATATTCATTCGATTGCGTTCCCATTAATTTCAGCAGGTATCTTCGGCTATCCTTTACAAGGAGCCTGGAATAAGGCAATTCGTGCTTGTGTGAACTGGTCTAAAAAAAATCCGGATTATGATTTAGATATTATTTTTACTGTTTTAGATGATCGAATTTTAAAAATTGGAAATGCGACTTTATCAAAAATTTTAAGTCAATAGATGTTCTTTACATTCTTATAAAATACTAATAGAGTAATAGATAGAAAGTTAGAGCGTATTATTATGAATCAATATAAGCATCAAACACCTCCAGATTTAAATAATCAATTATTTGAAGA
>JAGHTX010000174.1 GCA_018065105.1 Bacillota bacterium | reverse complement strand
ATATTATTACACACTTTATTTATATATCGTGTTTCTTTCGATCTTAGTATTTACCTCAAAAATGAAATAGAGCAACTCTAACAGCTGCTCTATGTATTATTCATCATTAATCGATTAACGTACTCACATATACAATTAAAATGCGATGCTTTTCTTAGACTTTATAACTTCCCGATACAGCGGAACTGCCATCCCCGGTCCAGTTTGTATGGAAGAATTCTCCTCTTGGCTGATCCACTCTTTCATATGTATGTGCCCCGAAGTAATCTCTTTGGGCTTGAAGAAGATTGGCTGGTACTCTTTGGGATGTAAATCCATCAAAGTAAGATAGCGCAGAGCTAAAGGTTGGTACTGGTATTCCCGCACCGATTGCCCAGGAAACAACTCGTCTCCAAGATGGAATCAATTCTTTTAATGTTGAATTAAAGTATTCGTCTAATAACAGATTGGATAATTCTGGATTTTTATCATAAGCTTCTTTAATTTTTCCTAGGAATACACTACGAATAATACATCCACCTCTCCACATCAAGGCGATACCACCATAATTTAAATTCCAATTGTGTGATTGGGCAGCCGATTTCATCAAAGAATAACCTTGTGCATAACTGATGATTTTTGCTGCATATAAAGCCTTCTTAATATCTTCTACAAAAGCGGCTTTATCGCCTTCAAAAGTCGGTATTGTTCTTGGGAATGCTTGGCTAGCTTCCATTCTCTCTTCTTTGATGGCAGATAAGCATCGTGCAAAAACAGCTTCTCCAATCATCGTTAATGGTATACCTTCATTTAAGGCTTCAATAGCTGTCCATTTTCCAGTTCCCTTTTGTCCAGCTGTATCTAAAACACAATCGACAGTATAGGTACCATCTTCTTCTTTATGACTTAGAATTTCTCCTGTGATTTCAATTAGATAGCTTTCTAATTCTGTTTTATTCCATGCCTTGAAAACTTCGGCCATTTCATCGTTGGATAGTGCAAGTCCATCTTTCATCACCTGATAAGCTTCACAGATTAGCTGCATATCTCCATATTCAATTCCATTGTGTACCATTTTCACAAAATGACCGGCTCCATTTTCTCCTACCCAGTCACAACATGGAGAACCATCTTCAGTTTTTGCGCAAATGGCCTGGAATAATTCTTTTACATGTGGCCATGCTTCTGGTGAACCTCCTGGCATCATGGAAGGTCCTTTTAATGCCCCTTCTTCTCCTCCGGATACTCCAGTTCCTACATAATACATGCCTTTACTTTCAACCAGTTTTGTTCTACGAATTGTATCTGGATAATGACTGTTTCCTCCATCAATCAAGATATCTCCTTCGTCCAGCAAAGGAATCAATTGTTCTATGACAGAGTCTACAGGGGATCCTGCACGAATCATCATAAAGATTTTTCTTGGTCGTTCTAAGGAATCTACTAATTCCTGATAGCTGTGGCATCCAATAAAATTCTTTCCAGCTCCTCGACCATTTGTGAAACGGTCTACCCATTCCACTTCGTAGTTAAATACCGCTACTGTAAATCCTTTGGATTCTAGATTCATTGAAAGATTCTCACCCATTACGGCAAGTCCTACCATACCAATATCTGCTTTTTTCATGAAATACTCCTTATTTTTTATTATCTTTGAACTCTTGCGTTTCCTGCATAAATATCCCAGATTTGTTTCTCATCGGCTGGTTCGGCAAAATCGTTTAAACTGGAAACCGCTAATACCCCACTTGCCCATCCATAGCCAAGGCATCTATCGGCACTCCATCCAGAAAGAAGGCCATATAGAAGACCACTGGTGAACCCGTCACCTCCTCCAATTCGATCTAAAACTTGAATCGGTCTTGGTTCTTCAATTTGCCATTGATCATCGGCTAACAGTAAAGCTCCCCACAAGTGTTCATTGGCGCTGATTACCTGGCGTAATGTTGTCGCATAAACATCCGCATTTGGATATTGTTCTTTTACTTGTTCGATCATCTTCTGGAAAGAAGCAATTTTACTTGATAGATCTTTTCCTCCAGCTTCTGGTCCTTTAAAGCCTAAACACAATTGGAAATCTTCTTCGTTTCCAATTAATATGTTGGCAATACTTGCGATTTCATGGAAAGCTTTTGATAACTCTTCTTCTCGTCCTTTCCAGAATGTGGCTCTATAATTTAAGTCAAAACTAATGATTGTTCCAAACTCTTTAGCCTTGCGGGCAATGGCTAAGCAAGCCTGTGTCGTTTGTGTACTCATAGCAGCGATAAGGCCAGAAATGTGAAGTATGGCAACTCCTTTTTCTTTAAAGATGTCTTCCAAGTCAAAATCACTGGCTGAAATAGTTTGTCCGACTTCTCCCGCTCTATCATTCCATACACGTGGAGCTCTCATGCCAAAACCGCTATCGGCAATATTAAATTGGTGTCGATATCCCCATGGTCCTCCTTGTGCAACTTCTTGTCCAACAAAGTCAATGTTTCTTGCACGTAGTTGTCGTTTGATTAAATCGGCAATAGGACTTCCTTCAACAAATTTTGTGAGGGCGAGACATTTTTTTCCAAGAGATGAAGATACATTCATTACATTTGTTTCGGCACTTGTGGCTTGTAAATAGAAATGATCGCTATTATGAACGGCCATACGATGATCTGGGGTAATTCGAACCCCCATACTTGTTGGGCTGGCGATTGCGTATTTATAATTCTCTCTAAATTTTAAACTCATTTTCATCTTCCTTTCTAAACTGCTAGATGATGTAAATATTACGATATTATTTATATTATATCTTGTCTCCTTTTACTTGTGTATATATAACGTTTGTAGCACGCAATTCTTTTTCTAATTCATTCATTTCATTCATCCACATAGCGGCACTTGCATCGCTAGGCATACGTAAATCACCTCGAGGTGACAAGGCAATAGATCCAACTTTTGGACCATCTGGAATGCATGATCGTTTAAATTGCTGGGCAAAGAATCGCCATAAGAACGTTCTTAACCATTTATAGAGTATTTCTTTTGTATAGACTCCTTCAAAGGCATAACAGCTTAAGCGGAAGATCTTTTTTGGAGAGAAACCAAATCGAAGTAGATAATACAAGAAAAAATCATGTAGCTCATATGGTCCCACTAAATCCTCTGTCTTTTGAGAAATCACTCCATCAACAGGTGGTAATAATTCTGGGCTTACCGGCGTATCTAGAATGTCCAATAATATATTTTTTAATGTTTCTTCCTTACACATGCATTCTGCATAATATTGAACAATATAGCGAACAAGCATCTTTGGAACCGAGCTGTTAACGGCATACATAGACATATGATCTCCATTGTAGGTTGCCCAACCTAGTGCAAGCTCTGACATATCGCCAGTCCCAATAACCATACCATTCATTTGATTTGCGATATCCATTAGAATTTGTGTTCTTTCTCTAGCTTGTGAATTTTCATAAGTCACATCGTGTACAGAAGGATCGTGTTCAATATCTTTAAAATGTTGTTCCACGGCTTTATTGATTCGTATTTCTTTAAGAGTGGC
This sequence comes from Bacillota bacterium, assembly GCA_018065105.1. GTDB lineage: Bacteria > Bacillota_I > Bacilli_A > Erysipelotrichales > Erysipelotrichaceae > Floccifex. Next base: position 1,520 of record JAGHTX010000174.1, on the reverse strand, counting down.
ACCTAATTGTTCCACTAGTTCACATGCATTCGTATATGTTCTATCTGTTGTTCCAAAACAAGGCATGGTAACACAGATAATGTCTTTTCTATCCCATCCTAGAAGATCATAGGCTCTTGCCACAACCAATACAGCTAATGTGGAGTCCAATCCACCACTAATTCCGATAACGGAGCTTTTACAATTCGTGTGTTCCAATCGCTTTTTCAATCCCATTGCCTGAATTGTTAGAATTTCATCACATCTTTTTTCTCGTTCTACCTTATTTTCTGGAATGAATGGTGTTTTAGAAAAATAACGTTCGATTTTTGTTTCTTTCAAATCTAAATGAAAATAGACTTTTTTATAATCTGTTCCCATTTCATTCTGATACGTTGTCATCTTTCTTCGATCGTTCACAAGACGTTGCACATCTATTTCACATTGAATCATTTCATTCACAAATCGTTTAGACTCTGTAAGAATGGATCCATTTTCAGCAATAAGATGGTGACCACTATAAACTAAATCTTGCGTCGATTCGCCTTCGCCAACAGATGCGTATAGATAGGCAGCAATTAATCTTGCCGACTGGTTGCTGACAAGACTTCTTCGATAGTTTTCTTTGGTTGTCACTTCATCACTTGCCGACGGATTACAAATTACTGTTGCTCCTGCTAGGGCGTGTAATGTGGAAGGTGGTAATGGTACCCATAGATCTTCACACACTTCAGCCGCAAGCACTAAATCTGGCATTTCTTCACAACAGAATAATAAATTCATCCCAAATGGCACTTCTTGATTTAAAAGTTTAATACTTTCTACTTTTGTGTTTCCTGGAGTAAAATGTCTTGCTTCATAAAATTCGGAATAATTCGGCAAATAGTGTTTTGGCACAACGCCAAGAATATTTCCTTTTTGAATAAATAGGGCACAGTTATACAATTTAGTATTTACAGCAATAGGCATTCCTAAGACTGTCACCATGTCTGTTGTTTTGGTGCATTCTAGTATTGTTTGTAATTCGGCTAATGAAGACTCCAATAAATTTCTATGCCAGAATAAATCATTGCAAGTATACGATGTTAATACAAGTTCTGGTAAAACGAGTAATTTCACATCCTCCTGGCTTGCTTGTTGAATCACTTCTACAATTTTTTCTCTATTGTATTTTGGGTCTGCTACTTTTCCTTTTATAGAAGCAGCCGCTACTTTAATAAATCCATCTTTCATTTTCTCACTCCCTTTAAATAAAAAAAGGAGTCTGAAAAACTCAGACTCCGTTGTCAAAAGGAGAATACCATGACTTTTTTAGAAAAACAAGTTTCAATACGTTCTTCACGAATTAATTCTTTTCCATACATATAAATACTATTTAATACACATATAGCATTTCATGGACTCTTAAATATACTTGTAAATCAAGAAAAGTCATTTCTAAGAAATGACATTAACGATTCAATCCAGTCTGGTTGGATCATTAACCGAACACCTATTCTCGCAGGGTTCGTATTTTACAGAAGTTCCATATTCCTTCCTTA
>JAGHTX010000201.1 GCA_018065105.1 Bacillota bacterium | reverse complement strand
GATGTCTTAGAAGAAGATGGAACCATCCACGATCCTTATCGTATCAACTTTATGCGAGATCACATTATTCAAATGGAAAAAGCAATCTCTATCGATGGTGTGGATCTAATTGCCTATACACCATGGGGATGTATCGATTTAGTTTCGGCGGGAACTGGAGAAATGGAAAAACGATATGGAATGATCTATGTAGATATGGACAACGATGGAAATGGAACATTGAATCGATATAAGAAAGATTCTTTCTACTGGTATAAAAAAGTAGCCGAATCGAATGGAGAAGATTTAGACTAGTATGAAAATTGCCGTATACTGTGGTTCGGGAACAGGCAACAAGCCAAATGTCATTTCTAAAACGGTAGAACTAGGAAACTGGATTGGGAAAAATGGACATACCCTGATCTATGGTGGAGGAGATGAAGGCTTAATGGGAATCATAGCCAAAACTGTATATAAATATGGAAATGAAGTCATTGGTGTATTACCAGGAAATGTAGACTTTATTGCCAACCGTACCCAATCGTATTGTACACAAGTAATCAAAGCTTCCAATATGAATGTCCGTAAACAGACCATGTTAGAAATGGCCGATGTCTTTATTGCCCTGCCGGGAGGGATTGGTACACTGGATGAAATCAGCGAAGCCATCACGCTTACCAAAATCGGTGTATTTGATAAGCCATGCATTCTTTATGATGTGGATGAATTCTATCAAGGATTTAAAAGCTTTTTAGAAACAATGATTCAATCGGAATTTCTTAGAGCTGCAGAAATAAAGAAAGTATTATTCAGCCAGGATGTTGACGAGATTGAACAATTCATAAGAAAAGGATAACCAGACGTTATCCTTTTTACTTTAGATTAAATTGAAATATTCAAAGGCATGGTGTAAACCATCGTTATCTGTATCGTAAGTAATCCAATCGGCAGCACGCTTAGCGGCTTCTCTTCCAGAACCCATACAAATACTTAAACCAGAAGCTTCAAACATAGGAATGTCAACTTCAGCATCTCCTAAGGAAACAATATCTTTTCTAACGAAATCTAAATGATCTGCCAATTCTACAATCGCATCGTGTTTATCGATACCTTGTAGGAAACAATCACCGAAAATAGCGGTTTCGCCTTTTCCACCCCATGTAGAACATTGAAACTCTGGGAAGTTAGCCTTGAATCCTAAATAATCTTGATATTCTTCAAGAATATAGTTGATTTTTGTGATGTTTGGCTGTACCAGACATTCTGGAAATTCCATATCGGGATAGACACTGGTAATGACTGGATTTTTTAATCCATAATCTTCTAACGCTTTGACACCACGAGTGGTAAATCCATAGCTTCCATACAATCCATCGGTTGCTTCCATAAAGAATTCCAAATTGTGTAGTTCTAAATAGGCGATGATACGTTGTACATCTTTGGTCTCAAAGACTTTATTTTTAATGACTTGTCCATTGTATTCAATGTAAGAACCATTCCCACAGATCATACCATCAAAGCCAATGGATAAAATGGAACTTTCAATATGACCCTTGGAACGTCCTGTTACTAAAAATACTAAATGACCATTTTGGCGGGCTCTACGAATGGCAGAAATAGCACTTTCCGGGATGATTCCATCATAGGTTTGGATAGTACCATCAATATCCAATAAGATCAGCTTTTTATTAACGATTGTCTTATTCTCCGATAATACATGATTCATCCATTTTGCCTGAGAAGGACGGGATGCTTGTGCATTGGTGATCGCTAACATAGAACGGTCGACAAAAAAATCATCTTCCCTATCTTTCATGGTCTCCATCGTGTCATCTAGGGTATGACATAATTGAGCACATTCAAACAATTTTGCATCGATTTCGGATAGTCTTTCCTCGCTTAAATTCTTTTTATAACGAATCTTATGTTCCAGACTGGCCCAAAAATCCATCGCAATCGTACGGAATTGCACTTCAACTTTTACCCAGCGTTTTTCATTAGCAAGGAAAATAGGAACTTCGACAATTAAGTGTAATGAACGATATCCATTAAATTTAGGATTGCGAATATAGTCTTTCGTTTGAATTAGGTGTACGTCATCCTGTTGTAAGAAATAACGGGATAATTTATAGATATCGCTTTCAAAAGATGCGATAACACGTACCCCGGCAATATCAAAGATGTTATTTTCAATGGATTCCAGTGTCATTGGTAATTCACGAGTACGCAATTTTTGAATAATACTTGATGCAGATTTTATACGACTTTCAATCGATTCAATCGGGTTACGATCATAATGAAGCGAAAGCTGTTCGTTTAGTACTTTAAATTTTGTTTCTACTTCCATAAGAGCGCAAGAATAGTAGCTCATAAATTGACGAATAGGAAGAGCATCTTCTTCAAGTACTTCGGTAAGCGCTTCATGTGCTAAAGTGTCATCAAAGGACATAGTAAAAAAGCCTCCTTTATACAATTAAATTTTTTGTTGAGTGAAATGACTAAAATGATTATATCACATTCTTAAAAAAAAGCTAAAAATCCCAATTTTTCACACAAAATATGATACATTTACCGTAAGGAGTATCAGGTATGCGATATAAATATTTATTTATGGATTTAGACGAAACATCCATTATCAATCATCATCTTTCAAAAGAAAATAGAGAAGCCATTGAAAAAGCACAAGAAAAGGGAGTCAAGTTTATTCCATGCACGGGAAGAGATTTGAGCATGATTCAGGAAATATTAGAAGAAATGCATGTAAAAAATCTATCCAATCAATATTCTGTCTGTTGTAATGGGGCGGTTGTAAAAGAAAATAATGGCAATGTGATCTATTTTGAAGGCATTGATGCCCAGGATTTTAAGATCTTTATCGAATATGCCAAGAAAGTAACAGGCGTCATTATCCTATTTGCTCAAGAAGGCATCTATATTATGAGACCCAATACTTTTGAGGTACAAAGAAAAATCGATCAAAAAGCGAATCCAGTTGTTTATGAAGAAGTTTCCTATGATTTGGTAAAAGAGTTACATATTATTAAGATGATGATTTCGGAAGCAAATGAGGAAAAGAGAAATCATATCCTGGAACATATGCCAGAGGAATTAGCGGCGCATTGTGAGATTACCACTTCCAGTGGAAGATATATCGAGTGGAACGCCAAAGGAGTTACCAAGGGGAATGGTATGAAAGCTCTAATGGAATATTTAAACGATTCTTTAGAACACTGTATAGCCATTGGAGATCACAACAACGATTATACAATGATCGAATTGGCAGGATTAGGTTGTGCGGTAGAAAATGCAGTTCAAAGAGATAAAGATATTGCGAATTATGTTTGCGAGAATGACTATGAACATTTTGCGCTGAAAGAAGTCATTGATAAATTTATATTAAAAAAGGAAGGGAACTAGTGTCCCTTCAATTTTGATTTCATCTTTTGTAGGAATAAGTAGTTTTTATAAGCTCGCTTATCCACTGGTAAAATAAATTCACCCAACAATTCTACAACGTCGGCTCTAAATCCACGCTTGAAGTTGAATACACCATATCCTTCACTTTCTGGATCGAATAAACCACTGATTCCATAGAAGTTATAATTAGGAATGCTGCGTTCTAAAGCGTAACGGATCATATACCATTGGATCGCATAGCTGGCGTTAAGTTTCATGTATTTATCGTAAGCTCCACTGGTAAGATATACCACTTCCTTACCATAGATCATAAAACTAGAACCGGCAAGTGTTAACACACCATCCACGGCATCTGGCCATAATTCTTCGTTGTCTTTGATTTTCTTTTTGATATCTTCAATTTCTTCTAAAAGAACTTTTTTACGCTTATTAAATTTTTTACTTTTGGCAATTTCCGAAAGTACCTTTTCAACTTCCACAAGCTCTTCTTCACGAACCCGAATTTGTTCATTTAGTGTGGCTTCGTATTCATTCAGATCCAATTCGGCAAGAACGAATTTAATAATATTTCCTTTGCCATAGGTTTGCATCTGTTGGTGATAATACGATTCATCGGTATCGCTAAATCCTCTTCTTACACTGGTATGTTTCATGATTTGATCAAATTTATACAATTCATCTTCACCAATTTCACGAACGCGAATACCTAATTTTAACGTTTTATTAATGGCCCAGCGAGTTTGACTGTCCATATTCTTTAAGAGTGTCTTTTCATCGGTGTTTTGAAGATCTAAAACAGACATCCATCGACATTGTACCGATTCATCATACCCTTTGGTAAATCCCTGGTGTTCATACCCTAAGGCAACTAGATTGTCGATCATATCCTGATTGTTAAATCCACCTTCGACAATGTCTCCATTCATATCGTGTTGTTGATATGGTACATATGGATCGATCTTTAAATACAATCCATTTAGTTCTTTCATGTGCTTTAACAATGCACTGCAGAAAAAGTTCAATAGTTCTTTATTGCGATAATCGATTAAAAAGCCTCTTGGGGCATAGAAGTAACATTTTTTATTTCGAAGGGGAATATAAGTTAATAGGGTAGCTGCTACAACTTCTTCCTTGTCCACTACACCTACAAATTCACCTTTCCAGTTGGATCCAAGTTCGATCTTATCTTTGGAATACACAGAGTTTAAAAAGTTAGCGTATTCGTGTTTCGATGCAAACGCATCGTATTGTTCTCTTGTTAGTGTGCAAAATTTCATATTCATCCTCCTAACTCACATATCTTATCAATAATACCCCAAAAAGAAAAGAGCCAATTAAGGCTCTAAAAAGGTAAGATTTTATTTTTCAAAAGAATCGTCTAAGTCTGTTCCATCGCTGGCGATGACTTTCTTATACCAGTAGAAAGAATCTTTACGAGAACGTGCCATAGAACCATTTCCTTCATCATCCATATCTACATAGATGAATCCATAACGCTTACGCATTTCTCCGGTACCAGCTGAAACAACGTCGATACATCCCCAAGTTGTATAACCGATTAGGTCTACACCATTATCGATGGCTTTTTGCATAGCCTGGATGTGTTTTCTATAGTATTCAATACGGAATGGGTCGTGAATAGATCCATCTTCTTCCACAGTATCATAAGCTCCTAAACCATTTTCTGTGATGATTAGAGGAATTTCATAACGATCGTAGATCATTTCTAGATAGTATTGTAAACCAGTGGCATCAACACCCCATCCCCAATCCGAGTATTCCATGTAAGGGTTACGTACACCGAAAGACATGTTTCCACCAACGACATCGTCGTTTTTGTGTGTAGTGATTGCTTGTGACATGTAGTAAGAGAATGTATACATGTCCACTTTACCTTTCGCTAAAGTAGCGATATCTTCTTCGGTGATATCTAAGGAAACGTTGTGTTCTTCCCATAAACGTTTCGCGAATACAGGGTATTTTCCTTTACATTGCACATCTCCACAATAGAAGATTCCTTTTTCCCATTTGTGACGGTTAAATAAAATATCGTTAGGGTCGCAAGTGAATGGGTAGTAACAAATACCACAGATCATACATCCAATCTTGTTTTCTGGGTCTACTTCGTGACCGATTTGAACCGCTTTGGCACTCGCTACAAATTTGTAGTGTAAGTGTTGGTAGGCATTTTGGTAAACTTCATCAGCTGCATCGTCTGGTAAGAAGTTAACGGTATTGTTGATTTCGTTGAAAGTTAACCAGTATTTAACCAATCCTTTGTATTCGTTGAAAATCACTGTTACGTATTTTACATACGCATCGATGAAAGCACGACACTTCCATTCTCCATATTTTTGGATCATGGCCAATGGTGTATCAAAGTGCCAGATTGTAACCAATGGTTCGATATCGTATTTACGTAATTCTTGGAATACGGAACGATAGAATTCAATACCTTCCTGGTTTGGTTTTTCATCTTCTCCAGTAGGGAAGATACGAGACCAGGAAATAGACATACGGAATGTTTTATATCCCATTTCTGCAAATAAAGCGATATCTTCTTTGTAGTGGTGGTAGAAATCTGTCGCTTTGTGGTTTGGATAGTAATATCCATCTAATACAGCGTATTTTGCGCCTTCTGGAATCCCTAGTGGGTTTTCCTTTTCTGCGTGAGCTGCTCCGTCTTTATCGATCCATGTAACCAAACGTGGTGTATTGACTGTACCTCCAGTTGTTACATCGGTTAAAGCAGGACCACGACCACCTTCGTTCCATCCTCCTTCGTATTGGTTGGCAGCTGTAGCGCCACCCCATAAAAATCCTTTTGGAAATGCCATAATTATTC
>JAGHTX010000154.1 GCA_018065105.1 Bacillota bacterium | reverse complement strand
GCATCAAATGGCATACAAGCAAGAATTAAGAAAATTGATGCGATAATAGTAAATGGTGTGTATGCTAACATACCATCTTTGATTGCAGTGATATATTTATTAGAACTAATCTTAGCCGCAATATCACCTAATACATTTTGTAGTTTTTCCATGATTTTTTCCTTTCTTCTAAATAATCTGTAGTTTGAAAACTTTATGACATCCATCTCCGGATAATGAATGTACGTATTTCAACTCACACATTCATTATCCTAGTGTGATGAAATAACTTCAATTTGGTATTTTACCTTTTTAAATGCGGAAAATTTATTGACGATTTAATGAACCATCCTCATTACGAGAATATTGTTTAAAGAAATTCCAAATATATTCTGCTTCTGGTTTATAATTCCAGTGTGCTAAATTTTTTACACCCGCTAATTTGATAACAACACCATTTTTGTTTGAAAGTGTTCCTTCCAAAGCATCTTTTGTTCCTAATTTGATCCATTCTTGGTTGTCAAGTTGCACACCATAAAATTCATTCTTTTTCAAATCATATTTTTCACTGACTTCTAAACCATTAATTTTTTGGTAGCTTTGAATAAAAGAGAACATATCTACATTAGGGTCAACGTGTTGAATATATACTCCATTATCTAGATCAATTGGGAATGAATACTTGCTTGATAAATCAACAGGAAGCATTCCGAAGAAGTCATGATCTCCGCATACATATAAGTATGGTACTTCTCCACCATCGTATTTTTCAGCGATTTCTGCTAATTCCACTTTATCTACACCAGGTCCAGATACAGCTCCTACAGCTGCAAATACATTGCTATATTTTGCTCCATACAAAGTGGAAGCACTAGCACCAGCTGATAATCCTGTTACATATACTCTCGAAGAATCAATTTGTGGATATTTTTCTTTTAACATATCTATCCATTCAATTAATTTTTCATCTTGTAATCCATCACATTCAAAATAATTTGGTTGTTTTTCAGTTGAACCACCTTCAACTACATAAGCTTGCCACTCCGGCGCTACTACCATAAACTGTTCTTTTGATGCCAATTCTGGCCATCCTGTTGAATCTCCTTCTAAACGTGCATCATTTTTATTTCCGTGTAATGCAACAACCAATGGTACACTTCCATTTTCTTTTTCAAGTGTTGATGTCGGAATATATTCGAACCAAGTATATTCTCCCTCACCATTTAATGGCTCATTGTAGTGAGCTTCATACTGAATTCCTAAAGCTTCATAATCAGCAATTCCAATTAGCTCATAATCTGAAGTGATGTCTTTAGCATTCGCATTATAGAACTCGGTTAAAGAATTGTGTTGACGATAGTTTTTTGAGAAAACTGTTTCCCATGCATTTTTAAAAGCTTCCTTAGCTGTTTCTTCTTTTCCAACAACAACCTTTTGAAGTGGATTTTCTTTATTTTCATATACTCCTTCACCCACTTCTGTTGCTTCGTTTGCAGCTACAAAATATGAAAGTGCTTTATCATCTGGATTCGATAAATATGCAGGAATAGCGCATCCTTCTGTTGCTTCTTTACTCATTTCACCACCATAAGTCATAACTCCAGCAACTGGATATAATTTTTCACGAAGATATTCATTCACAAAAGTTGCTCCATCATCTAATCCAATTACTTTGATATTTGAAGTAGCTGGACCTAATAATTCAACAAAACTTTCTGCATCTTTTTCGGAATATCCTTTTCCATCCAGTGGACTAACTACATTAACACTTCCAGCCCATGTATCTACGACAGATCCGATTCCTAGTTCTTGCACTAATTTTTCTGCTTCTTCTTCGCTCTTTTGCCCAGCAAAAACATAAAATACTGGATAAACAACATTTGAATAATCAATTGGAGTAGATGAAGTATAGGATAAAACATTTTTAAATTCTTCATTTCCTATCAAATCTAGAAAAACATTTTCTATTTCGACTTCTGGAGCATCTTCTTTATTCATTACATCTTTAGTTGTGTTCGCACAACCTAGAAGACTCATAGAAACTGCCATAGTGGCAATTCCTGTCACTAATTTCTTTTTCATGCCTCTATTTCTCCCTCTTTTTTCGTTCAAAGCTTCATTGCCGGCTATCGAAGCTTTTCCCTTTCATTTTTACAATGTCATCATAGGATTATTCTCATAAAACATCCATGTAAGCGTTTTCCGTAATAAAAACGGAAAAAAAGTAAGAAACTGCTCGTCTCTTACTCAAATTAAATATCTCCTAATATAGTTCTAACTATATTTAATACTTTTACGCCATCCATTTTTCCATAGTCTACAATCGCAATAGGCTCTACGATCTTATTTGGAAATTCTTTTTTTATTCTTGGAATCTCATAACTAATCTGTGGCCCAACAAGTATAATATCTGCCTCTTCTATTTTCTTTCTAGCCTTTTGAATTGCATAGGCATTTATATTACACTCATACTCTTCATCTTTTGCCGCTTTTTTCATTCGATTTACCATCAAACTAGTAGAAACACCCATATTACATACAAGGACAATATTTCTCATTTCAATACTCCCCTATTTCTTATATACTTTTTATTCTTTTTCATAGTTTATCACCTTTTTCTCATCCGCTCAACTATTCAAATAAAGCCATTACCATTAATAAAATGGTAAAAACCTGAATTGAGGATTGCTTCTTCTCTAGTTAATATGGTTTCAATTAAGAAAGAAGGAAGATACCATTGATACCATATATCAGAAAAAACACTTTATTTGTTCATGATTCTCCATATATTCTTTTGGCTGGAGAAACCCATAACTCTGCTTCAACTTGTCCTTATGCCATGAAAAAGATTTGGTCTAAAGCTAAAGAACTACACTTAAATACACTACTACTCTCTATTAGCTGGGAACAAATTGAACCAAAACAAGGAGAATTTAATTTTACAGGTGTTGATTGGCTAATTAAAGAAGCGAGAGAAAATGATTTGAAATTATGTTTCCTTTGGTTTGGAAGTTGGAAAAATGCGTCTTGCATGTAGGCACCAGAGTGGATCAAAACACAAATTCATACGTATAAACGAGCCGAAATAGAAAAAGGCAAGCAATTTGTCATTGATAAAAGAGGAAATCCTTATTCTACATTGAGTGCATTTGCGAAAGAAACCATGGAAGCTGACGCTCATGCATTTTCCGCACTTTTAAGACATATTAAAGATATCGACGAAAAAGAAAACACCGTCATCGCAATTCAAGTAGAAAATGAAACAGGCTTTTTAAATACGGATCGTGAGCATAGTGATGTAGCAGATACTTTATTTGATAGCCCAGTTCCTGAACTGCTTATAAAAAGATTAAACAAAAACTATGCCAGCCTTCATCCAACTCTATTAAATAGTTTTCAAAAAAATAAAGCTGGAAATTGGAAAGAAGTATTTACAAACATGGCAGAAGAAGTTTTTACTGCCTGGTATACCGCAAAATATGTTGAATTTGTCGCAAAATCTGGTAAAGAAGTTTATCCTTTGCCAATGCTTACAAACTGTTGGCTAGATAAAGGACAAACCGCTGGGAAATATCCAACAGG
>JAGHTX010000086.1 GCA_018065105.1 Bacillota bacterium | reverse complement strand
GGTTCATGAATAGTGACACCCACACTACCTAGACATGAACCTTTTTTTATTCTTCCAAAAAGAAAAATAGGATCTATACAATCCTATTTATTTCTTATATGTTTATATCCTTTATATCCCACAAATCCTAATACTACAAGAAGCAAGATCGTCCAGATATTATATACACACAATAGAATACATTCCATAATACCATCCACAAAATGCGACCAGCCTAAAGAGAACGCATTTGATAGTCTAGTAAAGAAATCATCTTCTGTTTCTGTATATTCTTTTGTTTCTGTGGCCGTGATTGTCAAAGTGGAATAATTAGTTAGCGTGTCATAATTTTTCTTTTGTGCCTGGTACGAATTCAATTCGTATTCAATCTCAGACAATCGTTTTTCTACCGAAGTCAATTCTTCAACCGTTGTTGCCTTTTCGTAGAACTCTTTTACTCTTTCTCTTTCTGCCTTTAAAGAATCAATGTGACCTTCCACATCGTAGTACAAATCCGTAATGTCTTCGACCGATTCCGAATAACTGATGACATTTCCTAATTCCTTCATCTTTTGAGAAAAATCATCGTATACTTCCGCCGGTACACGGACGGTTGCAGAATACACTCTTTGATTCGCATAAGATTTATAAAGATTTGACGATTGGATATACCCCTTGTTTTCCTGTGTCGCCTCTTGAATATTTTTCGTTACACTATCTAAGTCTTTTGTTTCCAGTTCTAAGTAAGCATTCACAATCTGTTTGCTTGGAAGAACAGTGTCGGTATTGCCATTTTCCCCTGCTTCATCCATTTCGTACATTTCTTCAGAAGCTTCATTCTTGGCCTGGTATGCCGCACCTGGCTCTTGGGCAATATAATTATCCGCATACGCTTCTTTTTTCATAGAAGATCCAGCTGCATAATCACCATTGAAGAAAACTCTAGGCAAGATGACCAATGCTGCACAAGCGCATACCGCAAAGCCTGCCACGGGTTTCCAGTATGTTTTTAACTTTGATTTTTTATACACTGGTTCGTGTGCTTCCATAATATATTTATCTTCAATATCATTCATCGCATCAATGATTTTATCCGATTTCATAAAATACACCTTCCTTTTCTAATTGCTCTCTTAACTTATCTCTATTTCGCTTTAATATCATTTTTACCTTGCTTTGCGAAAAATGAAAACGATCGGCAATTTCTTCAATACTTTCACAATACCAATAACGACAAACAAACACTTTACGCTGACCTGGATCCATGTTTTCTAAAAAGGCATTTAAAATCTTAGTGATTTCTTCACTCTTTAACTGTTCATCCACCAGACTTTGGGTAGGAATCATGGCTTCCAGTTCATCAAATGAACAAGTAATCTCTTGCCCTCCTCGTTTTTGGGCATTTTGATTTCGATAGTAATTCAAGGCTAAGCGTCTGGTAATCTTTCCTAAAAAGGTTGAAAGTATAGTTGGACGATGGGGAGGCATAGCTTCCCAGGCTTTTAAAAATGTATCGTTTACACATTCCTGACTATCTTCGTTGTTGTAAAGAATATGATAAGCAATCGAGTAACAGTAATGTCCATATTTTTGTTGCGACTCTGCAATGGCCTCTTCATTTCGGTTCCAATATAAGTCGACAATTTTTTTATCTTCCATAGGTTTTTGCTCCTTTCACTTATCATCTCACGAAAAAACAAAAAACGTCACAAAAAAAGTGCTTTCTTTTTAAGAAAACACTCTAATTTTTTATCGTTTGTTTGAATTTTTCCAAATGTGCATAGCTTGTGCAGCTTTGATCAATTCATCACGGAAATCTGGGTGAGCTACCGAAATGATTGCTTCGGCTTTTTGCCAAGTTGTTAATCCCTTAAGATTTACACAACCATATTCTGTACATAAGTAGTGAATGTTAGCACGTGTATCTGTGATGATTGAACCATTTGCTAGGGTAGGAACGATACGGCTTTCTAACTTACCCGTTTTCTTGTTCATGAATGTTGAACTTAAACAGATGAATGATTTACCACCGTTTGAGTTATAAGCACCTAATACGAAGTCTAATTGACCTCCTGCACCAGAGATGTGGTTTGTACCAGCACTTTCGGCATTGACTTGTCCGAATAGGTCGATATTTACCGCATTGTTGATAGAAATGAAGTTATCTAAGGCAGAAATGGCTTCAATAGAGTTTGTATAGTTAACTGGTGCTGCCATACATTCTGGGTTGTTGTCTAAGTAATCGTATAATTTTTGTGTACCAGCCCCAAACGCATACGCTTGACGACCTTTATCAATATTCTTATATTTACCAGTAATTTTTCCAGCTTTTGCGATATCTACAAAGGCATCTACATACATTTCTGTGTGTACACCTAAATCTTTTAAATCACTTTGCGCAATTAAGCTACCTACCGCATTTGGCATACCACCGATTCCTAATTGTAAACAAGCTCCATTTGGAATCATTTTTACGATTTGTTGGGCAACGGCAATATCTACTTCACTAGGAGCTCCTCCAGCAGGCATTTGGGCAATCGCTGGGTTATCTCCTTCTACAATATATGTAACATCATCGATGTGTACACTGTCTTCAAATCCACCTAAACAACGAGGCATGTTCTTGTTGACTTCAACAATAATAACTTTGGCTTTTTCACAAACAGCAGCCATGTGAGAGGCATTAGGACCAAAGTTAAAATATCCGTGCTTGTCCATTGGAGCTACTTGGAAAATCGCAACATCTAGTGGATCCGCACTTTCGCGATAGTATCTTGGTAATTCGGAATAACGTAATGGTGTATAGAAACAGAATCCTTGTTTGATTGCCTTACGTTCAATACCAGTCATGTGCCAGCTGTTCCATGTCATATGTTCCGCTGGATTTTCAATTCTGAAAATAGCTGGTTCTTTTAAAAGAATACCACCACGAAATTTAACATCTTCCAATTGAGGTAAAATCTTGGCAATGGCTTGGTCACATTTGTCAGCTGTAGCTGTACACCAACCATAATCTACCCAGTCACCACTTTTTATAACAGAAACCGCTTCTTCAGCGCTTACTAATTTTTGAGCATATAATTCTTGATAATTCATAAAATAACCTTCCTTGATAAATATTTCACTAACAAAATTATAGCACGTAGGAATTCATTTATACAAATTTACACTATCAGAAATACATAAAAAGATTTAGAATATTTCTAGAGGTGAAATTATGGAAAGAGATAGTATTACTTTTCGACATGCCTTGCTTGTCTTCGCATGTTGTATATTCTCTGCAGGTGCCGTAGGAATCACAGGAAACTGTATGGGGCAATACGTTACTCCGCTTGCACAAGCCTTAGATAAACCTGTCGGGACCATTACAGTATTTATCACATTGATCTCATTGAGCACGGCTTTTGTTGCTCCTTTTATATCCAAAGTTATGGCAAAAGTCCATGTTCGCTTGGTCATGAGCTTTGGAGTTATCTTAAACTGCCTTTGTTTATGTGCCTTCGCTTTCGTTCGAAGTGTTTCCTTATTATATACTGTTGCGATTGTATTAGGGATTGCCAACGTATGTTTCAACTTAATACCTGTTACCTTATTATTAAACAACTGGTTCTATAAAAACATCGGAACCTTTACAGGAATCGTTGCCAGCATGTCCGGTGTCGCCGGAGCCGTATTCAATCCCGTTATTGCAGGTATGATCAATACCCATGGATACAAATATGCCTTCTTTATGAGTGCCTTGATTATTTGTGCAAGCTGTCTTCCTTGTGCCTTGTTCTTAGTTCGCTATCATCCACAGGAATTTGGGGTTCTACCTTATGGATTCAATGAATTTCAAAACATCGCTCCGAAAAGAACAGGTGAAGATAAAAGTTTTAAATTACCATTCTATATTTTATTCTTTATTATTTTATATGTCGTGATCCAAAATGGTATCGCTGGACTGAATCCAAGCATTGCTGCCATGGCCAATTCCATTCCTCTAAAAGCTGGATTATCCGCAACCATGGTAAGTGCTGCCATGATTGGAAATGTTGGATCCAAGCTGGTATTTGGTGTTTTGGTCGATAAAATTGGAGCTAAGTTATCTATCACCGCTATGAATGCGATCGCCTTCTTTGGACTACTCATTCTATCGGCTTTAAACCCGGGAAGTAACTGGATTGCTCTATTTGGATGTTTAATCTATGGATGTGTATTTGCCTGTTCGGCTAATGGAGCCGCGATGCTGATGCGCGAATTGTATGGGCCAACCCAATTTGCTTCTTTGTATCCAACCGTAACCACATTCGCAACCATTGCCTATGCTGGAAGTGTTGCGATTATCGGATTTGCCTACGACCTGTTAGGAACCTATTCCATTCCGGTCCTTGTTTTAGCCGGTTTATGTATCGTAGATGTAGGTATCTTATTCATCATTCAAATAGCGGAAAAAGTCGCAAAGAAAAAAGCCAACGCATTATAAAACCTCGTAGATTGTTCTCTACGAGGCTTTTCTTATTTTTCGATAATAGCTAGGAATCAGAATCAAATCAGCACCAATCCAGGCACCGACTTCCACTGGATATAAGCCAGCTTGTCCAAACCATAATGGAAGAAACATCGCTATACCAATGCGAAAGATCAATTCGAAAATACCCGATATCATCGGAATAAACGTATCCGATAAACCTTGGATAACCGAGCGGTACATATGGAGTAGATACAGGATTGGCAAACAGATCGCCATAATCCGCAAGAAGGTCCATCCTACCTGTAAGGCTTCTTCGTTCTCTTTAATAAAGAAAGTTAGAATCTGTTGTCCAAAAACGAGAAGAATTAGGCCAACAAGTAATGAAGTGAGTACACTGATCAGAAAACCCGCTCGAACCCCTTTTTTGATGCGCTCAATTTTACCAGCACCATAGTTTTGTCCTGTATAGGTAACCATCGCATATCCATAGCTGACCGCAGCGACTTCTAATAGGCCATAGAGCTTGTTGACGGCTGTGAATCCAGCTAAAAAGTTTGTTCCAAATTGATTGACCACGCTCGTAAGAACCATACCACCAATGGAGATTAGCGTATTTTGTAGAGCCATAGGGGCTCCCAGTTTTATATTTTCTACATAGTCTTCCTTGTTTGTACTCACAGAAGAAACGGATATTTCTTTAATCGATCTAAACACAAACCAACAATAGACTCCCGCAAACAGCTGGGCAATCAAAGTGGCCAGAGCCGCCGATCCCACGCCCCTGTTAAGTCCCATCACAAATAGAACATCCAGCCCGATATTCAACAAGGAAGCTAGAATCATCGCATTCAGCGGGGCTTTACTATTTCCCAGGGAGCGAAGAATTCCCGCATAACAGTTATAGAACATCGTAACAGGTAGACCTAGGTAAATGATGTGTACATAAGTAGAAGCCATAGAATATACATCTTGTGGTGTATGCATCACTTTTAAAATCCAGGAAAGGAATGGCACAGAAAAGATGACCGATACAACCGCAACAAGCAGGCAGGAGATCAACATAGAGCTTATCGCATCGTTTAATTTCTCTTGTTTCCCGTTTCCAAAAGCCTGGGCCACTCGTATCGCAAAGCCTTGGGCAAATCCAGTGACCACCCCAAAGCCTAGCCAGTTGATCCAGTCTACACTTCCTATCGCAGCTAAAGCACTGGTTCCTAGTTTTTGAGAAACAATAATGGTGTCCATAACGGTATATAATTGCTGGAACAGATTTCCAAACATTAAAGGTAAAGAAAAGAAGAAAATCAATGACATTGGATTCCCTTCTACCATATTTTTCGTTTTCATAAGAGTGATTATACACTTGTATAAAGAAAAAAGAAATGAACGATTGCTCATTTCTTATCTCATATTATTTAACTAAAGCTTTTAAATCTTCGATATTGTTTGGATTTCCTGCTAATACACGGATTGGAGCTACATCTCCCCAGTTTCCATTTTCACCAGCGAAGCATCCACCAGCTTCCATTACGAATAAACTTGCGGCTGCATAATCCCAGAAAGATAAGCTTTCTTCATAGAAGGCATCTACACGTCCAGCTGCAACATAAGCTAAGTCTAATACGGCTGAACCGGAACGACGTAGATCACGTCCATTTACGAATAATTTCTTTAAAGTATCGAATGTTTTATCGGCTAAATCTTTCTTATATGGAGATGTTCCAATTAAGATTAATGAAGATTTCATTGTATTTTGTTTCACAGAAAGCTTTTGCCCATTTACGTAAGCACCTTCTCCTTTTAATGCCCAGAATAATTCTTTTAAATATGGGTCATATACAGCGCCTAATAAAGGTTCGTGGTTGTAAGCCAAGGCGATACTAACACAAGAGTGTTTGAAATCATATGCGTAGTTTGTAGTTCCATCAATAGGGTCAATGATCCAAGTGTATTCATTTGTTAAGGCTTGGTTTTCTTTTTCTTCCGCAAAGAAGATAGCGTCTGGAATCAATGGTGTTAATTTTTCAATTACGAAGTTTTGTGTTGCCACGTCCATGTTTGTTACGATATTGGCAACATCTCCTTTTTCGTCTACTTTTTCCACAGTCCCATTGGCCATGAATTCAGCCGCTTCTTTGGCGATTGATTTTACTTGTTCTAATAATTCATTATAGTTCATTGTCTTGCCTCTTCTATATTCTATATGACTATAGTGTACACCATTTTCCGTAATATCGCTTAATACTTTTCTTTCAAATTCATTTTTACCGAAATTTGGGAAGAATGCATCTGCATCATAGCTTTGTTCAATTTCTGTCAACAATAAACGATCGGCATAAGGAAGCATTTGCGTATAGATTTGAGCGCCTCCGATCACAAAGATTTCTTCTTCCACTTCTTTATAAGCTTCTAAGAAAGCCTCGATGCTTGAGAACACTTCCACACCTTCTGGAAGTTCAGGATTGGTACGACTAATCACAATGTGATTTCTTTTAGGAAGCATTCTGGGTAAAGATTCAAACGTTTTTCTTCCCATGACAATGGGATGTCCTTTGGTTTGATTCCGAAAGAACTTTAAATCTTGTGGAAAGTGCCAGATCAAAGTGTTATCTTTTCCCAATTCTCTGTTTTGCCCAAGGGCTGCAATCATAGTTAATGTCATAACGATCTCCTATTGTGCAAGTGGGAACGCAATTTTTCCCATGTGCTTATAGTCTTTTAATTTAATATCCAAGCAATCTTTGGAATTATCAAATTCAAAGAAATCGGTAATTTCTGGATTGATCCACAATTCTGGTGAAGGATAATGACCTTGGGTGTGGAAACGTTCCAATTGTTCTTTAATTCCTTCTACCTGATTTACATAAATATGCGCATCTTTAATAGACCAGTCAATCGTTCCAGCTTTTAATCCTGTAACTTGTGCCAATAATTTTAATAAAACTGCATATTGGGTCATATTAAATGGTAATCCTAGAGGCACATCACAGCTTCTCTGGTGTACCCAGCAATTTAATGTTCCATTGGTTACATCCCATTCACTTGACCATACACAACTTGGAAGTACCGCTGTGTCTAAGTAATCGTCTTGCCACAAAGACATGACCATTCTTCGGTCGGTTGGATTGTTCTTGATCTTATCAATTAAATTTTCAATCAAATGAAATTTACGAACGATATATCCATAAGCGGTTCCAATAGTATGTGCATATTCTGGGTCAAAATGTTTTAAAACTTTACCTGTTTTCACATCTTTCCAGTCTCCATTTTCATCAATTTCCCAAAGATCCCAGATACGAACATTTCTTTCTTGTAACCAACGAACATCGTTAGATTGGGCCTGATAGATCCACAACATTTCTAAGATAGCCTGGCGAATAAACAATTGTTTTGTCGTAAGAATTGGAAATTCTTCTCCAACATTTAACTGGAAGTGATACGAAGGAATCTTAATGGTGTTAATTCCTGTTCTATTTTCTACTTCGATTCCATCTTTTAAAATTTTTTCGCATAGTTTACAATACTCAACATCCCATGCTGACATAATTAATCCTCCCTGTATGAACAATCACCAAATACTTCAATGCTCAATTGTTCATTTTCGTAATTGAATATAGATACGGAACAGTTTTCGATAAACATTCCTTGTTTACGCATTTTTTCCACAAATGGATGATCAATCGCATGGAAGAGATTCATAATAGCTCCTCCGTGAGATACGACCAATACATTTCCTTCTGGATTGGATTTGGCAATATCCACAATGGCTGCATACATACGTTCGCTTACCATTTGTACATTTTCTCCACCAACATCCACAAAGCCATCAAAGTGGTTTCTTTTTGAAAATACTTCTTTTTCTAAATCGGCTTCAAAGATCCCAAAGTTAAATTCTTTTAAGTCTTTTCTTTCAATCAGTTCAATGTCTCTTCCATTTAAGATATAAGTGGCCGTGTCTACCACTCTTTCACTAGTGGAACAATAGGCTTTCACAAAAGGTACATCCATTAAGTGTTTTCCTACGTTTTGTGCTTGTTTTACACCCAATTCTGTAAGTGGGGAATCACACCATCCCTGGACACGATGTTTGGCATTGAACATAGTTTGTCCATGTCTTACTAAATAGATTTTCATATTAGTCACCTACACACGAAGTATCATTCGCACTTTTCACACTAAGAATTCCATCTTCTACGCAGAATACAGTGACCGCACAGTTTTTCATACCACCTTGTGTTCTGAAATAGGTATCCCATTTTGGATCCATTGCCATTAGGGTTCCCATAATAACTCCACCATGTGTTGCGATTAATACATTTCCTTCTGGATGTTTTTTCGCAATTTCTTTTAAAGTCGATGTAAATCGTTCAATAGCTTCGGGAAACGATTCTCCCCCCACACTGGTAAATCCATCAAAATAGTCTAGTCCAGCTTTGGCATAAGCGGATTCTTCTTCTCCTTCTAAATCTCCCACAAAGATTTCACGAAGTCCTTTTACGTGGAAGCGTGGCACATCACGATCTCCTAATAAATAATCAAGTGTATCTTTCGCTCTTTCGGCAGTAGAAGAATATCCTGCCACAAAATCTATATTGCTTAGTCCTTTTCCTGCTTTTTTAGCTTGTTCAATTCCTAAAGCGGTTAATGGTGAGTCACACCATCCTTGAATTTGACCTTTTACGTTGAATAAGGTTTGTCCATGTCTAACAACATACAGTTTCATCATTTTCACCTCGTAGTGCTATTATAACAGAAAAAGGAACGAGAAATCGTTCCTTTGATTATTTATATTATGCTTCTTGGTATTGAGATTGATCAAATCCTAAGATTAAACGGAAGATTGGATTTAAGAAAACTAATCCAACACAGAAACCTTTTCCGTGTCCAAATGCCTTAGATAATCTGTATGATTCTTTAACTTCTACAACAAGCGCATAGATAGCAGCGACAAAAGCAATTAAGATTAATACTAGTGCAGCAACTGGTGATGTTTTTGTCAAGATATGTGCAATTCCTAATCCTGTTCCTGCAACCAATGCACTTCCTAAACATGTCCAGAACATCTTTGTATTCCATACCATCTTGTATTCTGTGTAAACATTATAGAATGGAATGATAGCTTTCCATCCTTCAAGGTGTGCTTTCTTAAAGATGAAGTAAGTTCCTACGATTGTTGCGATTGCAGCAGCGATTGATAAAATTGATTGTGAATTCATAATGATTTTCTCCTCTTGAGCTCTTCAGCTCTCTTTCTTTTTCTGTCTACACAATAATGGAGAAATATGAACTTTCACTCAATGCAATCTTAACGTTTCCTTAAAATGAAAAACGAAGGAGAATTTCCTTCGTTTCGTGTTTTATTATTCGTTAGACATTCTCCAATCGATACATCTTTGAAGATATTCGACGTATTCTGGGTTTTTACACATTCCTTTTCCAGCAACATCACTAATTTTAGCTACGTCCATTCCGTTACAAATAGTTGTCTTCATAACGATGTTTAAAGGATTTACATCGGTATCGTTAGATAAGTATGTACCAATTCCGAATGCTGTTTTGATTCGTCCATCAAAGTATTCTTTTAACTTGCTGGCTTTTTCAAAGTTTAGACTATCCGAGAACAACAATGTCTTTGTCTTAGGATCGATTCCTAATGATTCATAGTGCGCAATCATCTTATCTCCCCATTCGTATGGATCACCAGAATCATGACGAACACCGCTGAATAATGTCGCAAAAGTTAACTGGAAGTCTTTTAAGAAACAATCGGTTGTGATTGCATCGGTTAAGGCTGTACCATTTAAAACTCCATATTCAGAAACCCAACGGTTTAATGCATACCAGTTAGAGTAAGCTGGGTTGTGTTTGTGATCTCCTTGTCCAACACACATGATCCATTCGTGCGCCATTGTTCCTACTGGGGTAACTTTGTGCTTCTTTGCCAAGTATACATTACTTGTTCCGACACAAACAGAGTTTTTAAATTCTGGATTTTTCTTGATTAAGATTTTCATTAAGTAGTCTTGACTATCTGCAGATAAACGACGACGGATACCGAATTCAGAGAATCCTCCAATATCAAATCCACCGTTTTCTTTTCCTAAAGTCAATTTTTCTACTTTTTCGTGTAATTTACGTCTGAATTGTTCGTATAATTCATCGTAATCATAAGCCATACGGAAGTATACTTCGTTAACGATTGCTAGAGTAGGAATTTCATACATAGAAGTATTTAGCCAAGTTCCTTTTGTTTCAATAGCTAAACCGCATTCTGCATCGGTAGTAATTTCAAAATCAGCGAAACGTGGTTGCCATAAACGTAAGAAATCTACATAAGATCCTTTGATCCAGCGAATTTTATCTAAGTATTCTAATTCTTCTTCCGCAAAAGATAGGTTACAATACGCTTTAATTTGTTCTCTAATTTCTTCTACCATTTCTGGAGTGAAGAAAACATCTTTGTTACGACATTTAAAACTCCAAGTTGTCTTATAATCACTGAATTGGTGATAGATTGCTTGTCCCATTGAGAATTTGTATAAATCGGTTTCTAACAAGCTGGTAATGATTGGTTTTAATTTCATATCTAATCTTCCTTCTATTTAATTTCACTGACAACGGTTACGCCCACTGCCTTCATATTTTCTAAAGCTACATGATTCCACATATACGCATCGTGTACCCCGTCAATGTGATATGTTTCTACACCATTGGCTGGTACGATGATCTTATAGTCGGTCATGTTGTGTTCATTTAAATACGATTGTAATGTAAGCACAAATTGTAAGATACAAAGATCCGTACAACATCCCACGATAACAATATCGTTGTAACGGTGCATATCTTCTTTTAAAAATTCTTTAAATCCTTCCGCATGGAATGTGTTGATACTATTTTTCGCAATGTGTCTTTTTACATATGGAAGCAATTCTTCGATGACTTCGGCTTCACTGGTTCCAATCACACAGTGTGCAGGAAAGCTTTCAAACTCACGCGTTTTAGGTGGGTGATTGTCGCATACAAAGACATTACGACATTCCAATGTGTCCATAAGACGTTTTTGCGCATCCACGATGTCCAAAATCGCCTTATCATGTAAAGCACCTTCCTTACAGAATCCATTTACCATATCCACTACGAATACAACTGGATTCACCAAAGAAGAGGCTTCATAAGGTTCATACAAGTTTGTGTGTAAACGTGCCATACTTCATTCTCCTTAAGTGATAGACTTATTATACTCTTTTACTTTTCTTTTTCAAGGTGTTGACATGTGACAAGACACTTAAATTTACACAAAAGTCCAAAAGAAAAGCCACAACTTGCGCTGTGACTCTTATTTATTCTGGAATTTCAATAGGAGCGTGGGTAGATTGGTATTCTTTTAGTTGTGCTTCAATCTTTGCTTGGAACTCAGGATTGTTCTTTACATATTGTTTAGCCGCTTCTTTTCCTTGCCCAATCTTATCTCCTTCATAACTAAACCAGGCACCTGCTTTATGGATGATATCTGCTTCTACGCAAAGATCAACCAATTCCGATACGTACGATAGACCTTCTCCATATACGATCTCTAATACCGCTGATTTAAATGGAGGGGCTACCTTATTCTTGACAACTTTTACTTTTACTTTGTTTCCGACAATATCGGAACCATTTTTAATGGCATCCGCTTTACGAATATCGATACGTACAGATGCGTAGAATTTTAAAGCACGTCCTCCTGGTGTTGTTTCTGGATTTCCATAAATAACACCAACTTTTTCACGTAACTGGTTAATGAAGATGGCTGTACAGTCGTTGTGATTCATAAGACTTGCACATTTACGCATAGCCTTTGACATCATACGAGCCTGGGCACCTACTTGTAGATCTCCCATTTCCCCGTCTAATTCAGCTTGTGGTACCAAAGCGGCAACACTATCTACAACAACTAGATCGACGGCTCCACTTTCAATTAACATCAACATGATATTTAATCCTTGTTCTCCACTGTCTGGTTGCGAAAGGATCAATTCATCAATATCTACACCCAAATTCTTTGCGTACACAGGATCAATCGCATTTTCTGCATCGATGAAAGCCGCTCTTCCACCTTGTTTTTGAACTTGAGCTATTGCGTGTAACGCTAAAGTGGTTTTCCCACTGGATTCAGGTCCATAGATTTCAATAATACGCCCTTTAGGATATCCTCCGATTCCTAGAGCCTGGTCTAATAATAAACTTCCGCTTGGGATGGGTTCAACATCAAGAGCTGGACGATCCCCTAGTTTCATAATGGAACCTTTTCCATACTCTCTTTCAATTTGTCCCAAGACATCTTTCAAAAGCTTATCTTTATCTTTTGTTTCTACTGTTTTTTCTTTTGTAGCCATTTATTTCTCACTTTCAACTGTCTCTTACATAGATTCTAATACATAATTCTTTAGTTTCATGAAATAGACCGCACCACTAAAGATGGAACATGCACAGGCTGCCCATAATAAGATTTGGTCTACAGGGATTCCGATTCCTTGGAATGGCCAATTTCTTAATAGTAAGAAGATAATCGCAAACATTTGTAGAACCGTTTTTAATTTTCCGAAAATTCCGGCACTGACAACTTTTCCCTTACTACTAGCGGTCATACGAAGTCCATCGACAATCAAGTCACGCCATATCATGATCAATACGGCAATTACACTGGCTTGTCCAGAAACCGCTAAAAGAACTAATAATGTATTTACTAACATTTTATCGGCGATTGGATCGGCAAACTTTCCAAATGAAGTAATCATATTGTACTTTCTTGCGATCATTCCATCTAACATATCTGTAATACTGGCAATTGCGAATACAAGAAATGCCAATACATCTCGTAATGCCAATCCCGAAGTTTCATTGAACACCATAAGTTTTGGATCCATGCACAATAGAATCGCTACCACTACAGGAACTAATAAAATACGCATTAGAGTTAACTTATTTGGTAAATTCATAAAACTATACTTCCTCTTCTTCCTCTTCTTCTACTTCTTCTCCATCAATGGCATCTTCTTGATAGTTTGCCCCGTCATTTGTTTTTACTTCAAAGTAAAGAATAGCTGGTTCTCCTTCATACCATAAAGAAGTATCGAAGGTAATTGTTTGCCCATTGATAATAATTTCATTTTCCTGGAAGTTTGTGATTTCCAATTGAATCAAACAAGTGTGATCAATTGTGAAAGATTCATAATATTCTTTTTCGTATTTTGTTTCTGTATCATTGATTGGTGTATCGTCTTGATATACCGCAATCGTAGAATCTTGAGGAAGTGTTACTTCAATCGTTAATCGTTGATCTGTTTCAATTAAGTTTGTGATTGTATAGATGTTGTTTTGTTGATCTGTACAAGTCAAAATAGATTCACTTTCTACTTCCGATTCCTTTTTATTCTTTTCAGCTTCTTCCTTCGCGTTTTGCTTATTTGTTTCTTTCTTTTGGTTTGCTAATTTTGCGGTTTCTTCTTCCTTCGCTTTCAATTCAGCCTGGCGGGCACGATCATCCGCTGCCGATTGTTCACTAGAAATTTTATTTAAAACCATATTAAGACCCAATAGAAGGGCTACAACACCCACAAATACCGCAATTAAGAAGTTACGACGACTCTTCTTTGTCCAACGCGCTACTTTCTTCGCATTCTTTTGAATTTCGACATTGGCTTTATTCATAGCCGCTTTTGACTTACCAGAAGATTTTTTCTTTTTCTTCTTTTTCTTAGTCGATTTTTTCTTTGTTGGAGCTGGTGCTACAACTTCCTGACGAGCCGGTTCTCTAAAAGTTGGAGTATCCTCAATGTCATACAATTCCGGTCCATTTTGAAGAACGATCGATTGTGGTTGTGCCTGTGTTTTCTTATACACATATTGACTAATATTTAAATCCACATCGTCTTTAATAAATTCCCAATTGACACCAATTGCTTCTGCATATGCCTTCACAAAACGTCTTACAAAATCAAAGTCACCTACGAATACATCCATATCGTTTTCTTCGACTGCTGCAATATATTGAGGCGCTAAACGCGCTTGTGTTGATACATCGTGAATAGAAAGATTTAAATCTTTACGCCGTTGTTTTAAGATTTGATAGTAAACCATAAAATCCCCCTTTTACATTTCCTACCCCTTATTATACCAAAAAATATACTCTACTGTAAAAAAAACATAATTTCCCAAAAAGAAAAATCCCAAGCGGGATTTTCTTATTATCGCATGAAAATATATACCATATATGCGGCATACATCAGCAACATGCAGATTCCTTCTTTTTTATCCAATGTGCGTTTTGTAAAGCCAAAGATCCAAACAATAACACTCATTATAGCTAAAACTACAATATCAATCACATTTTCCATAATGAAATCAATAGGACTAATCGCTGCAGCTACACCTAGTACCAATAAAATATTGAAAATGTTCGATCCAATCACATTTCCTAATGCCATATCCACTTCGTTTTTTCGAGCAGCCACGATAGATGTAACTAGTTCTGGTAAAGAAGTCCCTAGAGCAACAATGGTTAAACCGATTAGATTTTGGCTCATCCCAAATCTTGCGGCAATGGTACTTGCACTGTCTACGACAAAATCACCACCAAATTTAATGGCTACCCCACCACCTATGATAAATACAATACATTTCCAAATAGGTAATGTTTCTTCTTTTGTATCTTCTGCCTGGGCTCTCGCTTTTAGCGCGGAACGAACCATCCAGATAAGGTATGCAGCAAAAATGACAAGCAAGATAATTCCATCAAAACGAGTTAATGTCATTCCGACAAATCCTAATCCCAGCAACAATAGAGCACAGAAAATAGAAAATGGAAATTCCTCTTTTAAGGTCTTCATTTGCACAGCCATAGGCACAAACAAACAACTACATCCAGTCACGACCAATAAGTTAAAAATATTAGAACCTACCGCATTACTTACGGCTAAAGCGTTGTTGTTGGTGATCGATGCGGTAACACTGACAGCTGTTTCGGGTAACGAAGTTCCCATCGCAACAATGGTTAAACCGATAATGATGGGTGGTACCTTTAACATCTTGGCAACATTGGAAGAACCATCCACAAAGAAATCCGCCCCTTTAATCAATAAAACGAATCCAACGATCAATAGAACAAACGACATTAATAATCCATTCATAAATACTTACCTCTTTTAAAGAATTCCTAAGCCTTCTAATAAGACCTTTAGTCCTATTAAGATTAACACAATACCACCAACAAGTTCACTCTTAGATTTATATTTTGTTCCAAATAAAGAACCGATTTTTACACCAGCTGCTGAAAAGACGAATGTTGTGATTCCGATTAATAAAACAGCTGGAATGATGGCTACTTTTAAGAAGGCAAAGGTGATTCCTACGGTTAAGGCATCAATACTTGTTGCCACCGCCAAAAGAAACATGGTCTTATTGTCCATATTAGCATCCACTTCTTCGGCTTCTTCTCGACTTTCACGAATCATTTGAATTCCAATAAATGCCAATAAGCCAAAGGCAATCCAGTGGGCATAACTATTTACGAAATCAGCGAAAAATCTTCCTAAAAAGAATCCAATCAATGGCATCAATCCCTGGAATCCTCCAAACCAGATTCCGGCTAGAGCCATGTGTCTAAAAGATATCTTTTTCATCGACAATCCTTTACAGATAGATACCGCAAAGGCATCCATAGACAAGCCTACGGCTAAAATAAACAATTCGACCAAACTCATGCAGTAATAACCTCTCTTTTCTAAAAAAAGACCCAGCGACCAACATAAAAGCTAGTCACTGAGTCTCATCATTTAATGTAATACCGGGTGGAAATAAATCCACCATTGTGTCGATAGTACAACATATTGCTATGCTGATTACTCCCTCAAGAACAAACTGATTATACCCAAATTTCAGTGTTTTTACAAGAAGTAATCTATTCCTATGGAAAATAAGGAGTTAAAAGAGAGAAAACCATAGAATCCATCCGATCCCGTTTCATCGGATCTACGTACTTTTTAGACTTTTTCAAAAGAAGACAGGAGTTTTTCGTTTGCCCATATTTCCTGTTTCCTCTTGTTTTTCGATATTACAGAAATGGTTATCCAGGATGGATAACCATATTTGAACAACAGAAATTCCTCTTAGTTTACCCCATTAAAAGACAGACCTCTACATACCCATTCTCGATTTATCTTCTCTAAGATTCATTTTTGTTCAAATCTTTGTTCACAATGCGAATCCAATCCATCATCCCACTCGAACTGAATTCCAATATTATTATTTCGTTTGTACAAAAAAAAGTGCCTTTCGGAATTGAAGACACTGTTTCATATTTGGCTCAAAAAATAGAAAATGGCGCATTCAACCCACGATTGAAAGCGCCATTACTTTGTACACATTTAATTTACAAAATATCGAAAAAAATGTCAATCATTTTCATCCTTAACTTTGAAGAATTTGTATAACTAAAGAAAAAGGCACTAGTAAGTAAACTCACTAATGCTCTTGTCGATTGTTTTCTCATCCAATCCAAATTGTTTCAATATTGATTTCTGTTTTGCACTTAATGCGTATTTTCTTCTGTAGATTCCTTTATCATTTCTTGTGCATTCTATGTTTTCCAGTTCAC
>JAGHTX010000045.1 GCA_018065105.1 Bacillota bacterium | reverse complement strand
GTTTCAATTTTATCGGCAATCGCATTTAATTCATCCGCGATGACTGTACGATCAAATTTGAATCCAGAACCATAGAAGACTTTGAATAAGTTTCCTCCGGTAATAGGAGCTGGTTCGTGTTTCATGACATCTCCTAATTTTTGCATAGCTTTATATATTTCATTGTTTACACGAATCGCTTCTCTTAATTTTTCTTCTGTGATTGTCGTTTCAAATTTTTCTTCTAAATATTTACTAAAACGAATCAATTCCTCTTTATAATATGCAATGCCTCTTTCATTTTGAATTTGAGGAAGTTGTATTAAATACACATCTTTGATTTCAGACATAATTTCATACATTTTTTTCTTTCCATCACATGTTGTTTCTCCAACTACAACATCTGAAAAATAGAAGAATGGACATTTATCTGTTTTCGCAAATCCATAACTTGATTTAATCAATGGACATAAATTCTTTGGAAGATCTTTTTCGGCTTCTCCGATTGTTTCATCGCTTGTTGAGCAAAGTCCTACTGTAGCCCCTCCAGCTGCCATTACGATTTCTTTTGGTAAATAGGTGCAATAACATCCAACAACAGGAATTCCTGTTTCTTTAACTTTTTTGATTGCTAGGAATGAGTTTTTTCTTTGTTCACCAAATTCTTCAAATACTTTTGGTAAATCTTTAATAATCTCCATTTTTTTAACCTCTCTTCTATAAAAAATTATACGAACATATTATCAGGCTTACCAATCGCATTTATTAATATATTAAATAGATTTATTTGTATACGTAATATATGTATGAGATAATACAATAAGAGGTGGAATCTTATGGATTTTAAACAACTACAATCTTTTGTGTCTGTTGTCAAATATAAAAGTTTTACACAGGCTGCTAAACAATTATATATATCCCAACCTACAATTAGTGCCCATATCAATCAATTGGAAGAAGAATTAGGAAAGCGTTTAATTCTTCGTACAACGAAAAGCATTGAACTGACTCCTATTGGACAGGAAATATATAGTTATGCCATCAATATTCTGGACATGAAAAATAGAATGGTGAGTGTATGTCAATCACAGGCTAAAAAAATCATTCATGTGGGCGCTTCTACCATTCCTTCAGCCTACATTCTTCCAGAAATATTAGCAGAATTTGGTTCAAAAAATGCAGATACATACTTTTCTCTTCATCAAAATAATAGTCAGGGAATCGTGGATGGATTAAAAGAAGGATTGTTTGACATCGGTTTAATAGGAATGAAGGTCGAAGATGAAACGATTACTTGTATCCCTTTCTTTCAGGATCACATGGTTTTAATCAGTCCTGTTAACGAACACTACTTAAATCTTAAACAACAAAATACCAATATTGAACAATTACTAAAGGAACCTATTATACTTAGAGAAAAAGGCAGCGGTTCTAAAAAAAGTGTGGATCATTTTTTAGAACAATTGGGTATTTTGGATAATGATTTAAATAATGTCGCTAGAATCAACGATCAAGAAGCCATTAAAAACTTAGTGGCCGGAGGTTTAGGAATCTCTATTCTATCGGAAATGGCAGCAAGAAACTTTATTGTAGAAAAAAGGGTCTTAGATTTTTCTTTAGAAAATTATGGTATGCATAGGGATTTATACTTGATTTATCGTAAAAACTACATTCGAAAATCTTATGTACAGTCTTTTATTCATTTTCTTCTTAAAAAATATAACGAATCATAATCATGAGATATTCGCATTTCATACGTTTTTGACAGCAAGAGCATTTAATATATCCCTTGATTCTACAATATTTGCGAATTAATCTACAACACTTACATTTACCAGAATCATCACTTATACAAATTCAGTAAAAGCGAATAAAAAAATTTTCTAATGCGTTATGACAAAGATTTTCATTCCTCCTCCATTAGTTCTAATTCATAATATTTTTGAAATATAGCTTGATTTTTATTTCTAAATAAACAATAATTTTATCAGGGACAAAAACCACTCAACTTTCTTCCCTAAAAGAGATGCGGAAAAATGCATCTTTTTTTATAATGAATAAAAGTCGAATATAATAATTCGACCAATCTACTAAATGATGATTATAAGCTCCGTCCTATAATTTATCCAACGATTGACTTATGATTTTCCACCTTTTATTCTTAATACTCTTCTTGAAATTACCATATACAGATTGAATACCAAATCCAGCTAATTCTTAAAAAATATATTTTCACATAATATAGAAATATTTTAAACACAGAAATTAAGTATCACAACAAAGGATAAATGATTTGCCATCTTTATCATAACTTCTCTCTTCCTCAATACTAGAATTTCATGAAATCATGGTCCCAAAATAGGGCCATTTTTTTCTAAGTAAAAAAAACCGAAAAGAAAAATCATCTCGAGTTCTGCGATGACAATATATCTTCGCTTTGTTTTCTATATTCAATCTATTTTCCCAATTGGCAGTCAGCATTATAGTTAATACGCTGAATTTCAATTGACTACAAGTAAATAGAAAATAGAAAAAGTAACCACTGAAGTGATTACCGATTCTGTAATATACGATTAATAGAATATTTTAATTCTTTATCCGATGGGCATCCAACTACAATTATCCCATCACATACAGTAGAATTTGGACACATTGATTTTATTTTATCCGTTATATTTTCTAGTGTACTTTCTTTGCTTGTCGCAAATGGAACGATAACTTTTCCAGCTAGATTGTATCTTTCCAGGAATGTGTAGATTACCTTTGGCATGTCTTCAAACCAAATTGGAAATCCAAGAAGTATTACCTCATACTTTGAGATATCTAATGTTAATTCGAGAATGTCCGGTCTAGCATCTGGATTCTTCGCTTCAAGATCGGCTCTGCTCTGAAGATTCTCTACATCCAGATCATTCTTTGAATAAGGCAATGAGGGTATGATTTTACAAATATCCATCTTGCACCCTACGCTTAACTTTACAGCAGCTGCATAAGTATATCCGCTCTCACTAAA
>JAGHTX010000142.1 GCA_018065105.1 Bacillota bacterium | reverse complement strand
CAAGTAAATATCGCCAACACAAACATCACTCTAGCAAACAGCTTAACAGCTAACGGACAAGCACAAACACAAAAAGTAAGAATCACATGTGGAGATGTAGTACTAAAAGAAGGAACTGACTACACATTAGCTAACAACGTCGCAAAAGATGCAGGAACATATACAATGACTGTCAAAGGAAAAGGACAATATGTAGGTTCTGTACAAGTAAACTACACAATCGCAAATGCCGTAACACCAACTCCAGAAAAGAAAAAAGATGTTCACACAGGAGAACAAACAAATGTTGGCTTCTTCGCAGCTTTAGCAGCAGCATTAGCAGCAATGGCAGCTATCATCGCATTCTTAAATAAGAAAAGAGCTTAATAAAAACTAGACTGTTGACAATATAGATTGTCAGCAGTTTTTTTCTCAAATAAAAAGATTAAAGAAAAGGCATACTTCTAATGAAATATGCCTTATTTACTATCTCAAACGATGATTTTTGTGAATCTTTATGCGGTAATTTTAGGTTCTGTGTAATGAATTGTGATTGGATAAGAAATACAGTTTCCATTTGAATCATTGCGAATGATAATATTTTGATTATTGTCTGGATAAGAAGTATCGAAGTTGTTTCCAGCTCTTCCCATAGGAATTTGAGAAATTGTGTAGTTTCCATAATCTAAGAAGATTCTTGTATAGGTAGGTCCTTCTTCTTCTGGATCAACAAATACGGAATAGTATTCATTGAAACTTCCATCCTCGTTTTGTACGTTGAACACAAATTCTTTTGGATCCATAGAGTCAAACTCATATCCTTCAAGAGAGACTTCTAGTTGAATAAAGTCTGGTGTAGCAGCTTTAAACGGAATAGCTTGTGGGATGTATCGATCGATAACGGAATAACAAATACATGGTTTTGTAAGACTGTCCCCAATCGTAACTTGTTGATTATCTTCTGGATAAACAATTTCCATTTCATCAAGGGTTCTTCCTTTGTTGACAATCTGAGTGATTGTATAATTTCCATAATCTAAGAAAACACGGTAGCTGCTGGATTCTTCGTCTTCAGGATCGACTACGAAAGAATACATTTCGTCAAAAGAACCATCTTCGTTTTTAATATTGAACATGAATTCTGTTGGTTCTGAGATTTCTTGTCCTTCGATAAATGATTCTAATTGTAAGAAAGAATGGTTCGGACATTTATAAGGTGTACCTTCGACTGGCACATCTTCTGTTTCTTCAGCGTGAATTGTTGTATCAGAAATGTATAGTGAAAATCCGTATGCGAATAAAGAGGCTGCTAATAATTTATAGATATTTTTCATGATGTTTTCTCCTTTTTTATGGAAATAATCTCCCACTAATATCAGTATAAATGAAACAAATGTTATAAAAAAGAGAATAAAAAAAGGAACAATCTTATACAGAATTGCTCCTTTGACTAATTAATTGTGAATGGCTTGTACTAATTTATAAAGTACAGGTTCAAATTTTACACCGTACCAATGATCTTTATCCCCTTGTGTATTTTCGATACATTCTACACAATAGTTTGCTGCAATAGTAGCGGCTTCAAACATAGATTTCCCTTCTAGATATGCACCTACAAAAGAAGAAGCGTAAACATCTCCTGTACCATGACATCCTTTTTCAAATTTTTTGTGCTTATAGTATTGGATACCATTTTCATCACAGACAATAACACCTGTAGTTGAAGGTTCGTAACTTACACCTGTTAGCACGATGTTTTTGCATCCAAGATTTTTCAATTCTTCAAGTAGCGATTGAATGTATGCTTCATCGTAAACTTCTTTATATTCAAGTCCGGTTAAAAGACTAGCTTCGGTAATGTTTGGAAGAATAATATCGGCGCATGCACAAAGCTTTTTCATAGATTCTACAAAAGTTTGATCAAAACCAGGATATAAGGAACCGTTATCAGCCATAGCAGGATCGACGATTTTCTTTCCACCAGTTTTTAATGTTGTGTTCATAATATCTAAAACATAATCAATTTGTTTAGTGCTTCCTAGATATCCAGTATAAATCGCATCAAAGGTAATTCCTTCTTTGGACCAATGTTGATTGATGCTTGGCATATCATCGGTTAAATCTCGGAAAGTATACCCAGAAAATCCTGCTGTGTGAGTGGATAAAACAGCAGATGGTAAAATTGCGGTTTCTACACCACAAGCGGAAATAATAGGAAGAGCAACAGTTAAGGAACATTGTCCTACACATGAAATATCTTGAATTGTTAAAATACGAGTCATATTCAAATCTCCTTTTGACGGTGTAATTATAGAAGAAGTCTGATATTATAAAAATACCCAATAATAGAAAATATGGTATGACCAGATGAAAAAAGAACCAAGTTATATTCAAATATACAATCAGATAAAAAAAGAAATAATCGAAGGAACATACGAATATGGAAAAAAACTTCCTTCTAAAAGACAACTCGCGTTTGATACTGAAACGAGTGTGATTACCATTGAACATGCGTACTCTATTTTATTAGAAGAAGGATACATCGAATCGAAACAAAGAAGTGGATACTTTGTTGCCTACCGAGATAAAGATTGGTTTTTAAACACGGAGGTGCATGAAGAAAGCACTCATATTCCTCATGTGAATTCAGTACAAGATACAATTTCTTTTAGTGTTTTATCCAAAACGATGCGAAAAGTATTAAGTGAATATCAAGAAGATATTTTGATGAAATCACCAAATCTCGGAACAGAAGAATTGCGAATAGCGATTTCAAGATATCTAAGAAGAAATAGAAATATGGATATCTCACCAAATCAGATTGTGATTGGATCTGGTTCGGAATATCTATATAGCTTGATTGTACAAATGTTAGGAACCAATCGAATTTATGCGCTAGAAAATCCGTGTTACGAAAAGATACAGAAAGTGTATACTTCCAATGGGGCTCATATAGAAATGTTGAGAATGGGAAAAGATGGGATTCAAAGTAAAGCGCTCCATCGAACTCGAGCAACCGTTTTACATGTAACACCTTATAACAGTTTCCCAAGTGGAATTAGTGCATCGGTATCCAAACGAAAGGAATATGTACATTTTGCGGAAGAAAGAAACGGATATGTGATTGAGGATGATTACGATTCTGAATTTAGTCGTTCTTCAAAAAAAGTGGATACAATTTATTCGTTAGAACCAAACAAGCGAATTATTTATGTCAATTCTTTTTCCAAAACAATTGCACCATCCATTCGTGTTGGATATATGATACTTCCTAAGGAAGAATCACACGCTTTATTAAAAAAAATAGATTTTTATTCTTGTACAGTACCGACTTTCGAACAATTTGTGATTGCAGAGTTGTTGAATAATGGCGATTTTGAAAGACACATCAATCGTTTACGAAGAAAAAGAAATCAAAATCTGTAACCTATCTTATGATTTGTGCATCTTATTGTGAAAAATTAGGATAATAGGAAGGATTCTATTGGAATGTAATCAGAAAAGAGGACACATTTATGGAATCAAAAACTTTAAGTAATATTCAAAGATGCATGAAAATAGGCAATGTATTTAGTAAAATTGGACTTGTGTTTACCATTGTTGTCGGACATAGTTTGCCATATTATTTATCAAACTATGAATCACTATTATCCAGAAATTATGGATATGCATATTGATTCAGTCGTTTCTATCGGAACAGAAATTGCACTTATATTCCTATCCATGATTTGTAGATATGGAGCTGAAATGGAAACGAATAAAGATTAAAGCTAACAGATAAAAAAAGGCGTTAGACTTAAGTCTAGCGCTTGTTTTATAAATAATCTTTTAGTATCGGTACTTTCTTTAATCCCCATACAATAGGAAGGGCAATAGAAAAAATGAGTAGAGAAGAAAGAGGAATCATGAACAACGGCGATAAGCTTTGATAATGGTTGTGACGCATTACAACATTCATAATCATCCCATGTACTAAATACACACCGAAAGAGTAGGGGGATAAAAAGTGTACAAGTTTATATTTTCTATCTTCAATATTGGAATAAATCAATAAGAAAGAAGAAATGGAAATAACATTCATGAATAAATTCTTATACGTTAAGTATTTTTCTATATATGAATTGGTAGAAATAGAATGAAAATACGTAAGTGATATAAGAATGGACGCACAAAGTATAATGGATAAAATGTAGTATATGTTGTATTTTTTATAATCGATGTCTTCTTTGTGCTTTACAATAAAATATCCAATCATAAAGTATCCTAAATAGTATGTACCACTAATAATAGGCACAAGATATTTAGGATCTACACCGATGAAGAATTTACAGGCATATACGAATCCACTAAAAAATAACCATTGTTTGATAAATTTGATTTCCATTTTTTCATCCATGTTGTCGGTCATTAGTTTGATGTAAGGAAGTGCGATATATAAACAAATAATCGCATATAGAAACCACAACATTTCTCTTCTTGGTTTAAAAAATAAACTAAAAATATTTTCTACTTCTAAACCTAAATAATATTTATCCCAGAAGAAATAAACAATGGTAAATAAGATTAACGTTGTTAATAATCGAGTAATTCTTTTTTTATGTTTATTTTCTTCGTAAGGTTTACTAAGAAGCAAAGCGCCGCTGATCATCATAAAAATAGGGACAGCAGCTTTTGATAAAGCACTAAAGATTAGTGCAATAAGAAAAGATGTATTAGAAATGTTGGAAAAAGCACGGCAATAATAATTAGATACGTGAATTACAATGACCAAGCACATAGATAATACTCTTAAAAAATCTAATTTCTGATCAAATTTTTTCATAATAAAACACCTCGTTCCTAATTATACAAGAATTCCATTTCGTTTCAATAATTGGATAGAGAAGAAGGATACATGTTCATTTCAATAAATGTTGTGGTATTATTTAGTATGTTAGAAGAGGTGAACTTGTATGAGACCGTTAAATAAATATGAGAAAAACTGGACGTATATAATCGGAATTGCACTATTAGCACTAATTGTAATAAATTTTAAATCTGTTATAAGGGTTTTTGGATGGATTTGGGGATCCTTTTCGCTTGTGATTTACTCTTTTGCGCTAGCTTATATATTAAATATCATTATGGTACGAATAGATAGCTTGTTTGACTGGTTCAAAGAATCGTTTATTCACAAATATCGAAGAGTTATAAGTTTATTGGTTACTTTGATCATTGTATTGGTGTTTATGTATTTATTAATCGATTTGGTTGTACCACAGGTCATAAATGCCTTGGCGGTCATTGTTCAAGAAATTCCAATTGCTTACAGAGCGTTAATGCGCTATGTGATTCGTTTATTCGAAAACAATCCGGATTTCCAAGAATATTTATTAAATGCAGATATTAACTGGGGTGAGGTATTCAAAACCATTGCGAGTGTATTAACGGTAGGAATCGGAAGTGTATTCAATGTAACCTTCTCCGTTTTTGGTGGGGTATTCTCTGTGTTGATGGATTTTGTGATTGTCTTTATCCTGGCAATTTACATTTTAATTGATAAAGAACGTTTCTTTACCATGTTTTATCGATTATGTAATATCTATCTAGAAGATAAGACAATTGATAAGCTGAATCATAAAATCGCAATTGTAGATGCGACTTTCGCAAATTTCTTTATTGGAAAAGTAGTAGAGGCAATTGTGTTGGGTGGTATGATTGCTGGTGGAATGATATTGTTGAAACTTCCATATCCTGTTATGGTAGGTACTCTAGTAGGTGTCATCAATATGCTTCCTATGATTGGAGCCTATATCGGAGGGGCAATAGGAGCCTTTATGGTATTTACGGTGGATCCAATTCAGGCAATAATCTTCCTTGTATATTTGTGTTTAATTCAACAAATTGAAGCAAATTTGATCTATCCAAAGATTGCTGGTAATTCCATTGGATTACCAGGTGTATATGTATTGATGTCGGTCGTTGTTTGTGGTTCCCTAGGTGGAATTTTAGGAATGATCTTAGGAATTCCTATTGTAGGAAGTATTTATAAAATTGTCCGTGAATACTTAGATGAAAAAGAACGAGAAAAGTTAGAGAATTTTAAACTATGAGTATTAGAGTATTAGCATTTGACCTAGATGGGACTCTTTTATTAGATGGAACCAAAGAAATAGATCCTAGAACGCAAGCTTCTATTGAAAGAGCAATAGAACAAGGAATGCATATTTGTATTGCCAGCGGAAGAGATCGTATTGGCTGTAAATTAGGTTCTGATCCGTTAAAGCTGCAAAACGGACAACATTATCTTTCTGTATTAAATGGAAGATTAATTTATGATTTCCAAAAAGAGGAATACGATATCTCTTTGACTATGAGTCCACAAGATGGATATTATATTCAACGGGTATGTAAGGAATATGGTTTAGAAGCAATCATTTGTTGCGGGTTTGATTTCTACTCTTTTGTACCAGCCACTACAAGTGATTTTCGCAAACGCCTATTAAAGAAAACATTTGGAAAACCTGCAGATTATGGATTCGCATTTAAAGATAAACATACAAGCTATACAGATTTAGAATACGAACCAACAATGCTTTCTCAATCCATTACTAAGATCATGTTTATAGGAAGTGGTGCTTTTTATAGGGCATACAAGAATGAGTTAGGAGAAAAGTTAAAAAACTATGAGTT
This sequence comes from Bacillota bacterium, assembly GCA_018065105.1. Lineage (GTDB taxonomy): Bacteria > Bacillota_I > Bacilli_A > Erysipelotrichales > Erysipelotrichaceae > Floccifex. Next base: position 459 of record JAGHTX010000142.1, on the reverse strand, counting down.
TCACATGATAGGACCTCGTTGGATGGAGATTATGCCCAAGGGTGTGCACAAAGCCATTAGTTTAGAAAAAATTGCGCAAAGATGCGGATGTACGGTGAATGAAATCATGGCCTTTGGAGATGGAATGAATGATGTTGAAATGTTAGAAACTGTAGGCATTGGTGTAGCGATGGGAAATGCGATGAAACAAGTCCAACAAAGAGCGAATCTAGTTACCAAGACCAACAATCAAAATGGTATAGGTATTGTCATTGATGCATTATTAGAAGGAAAAGAAGAAAAACTTCGTTCTATTAAGTACATTGATGAACTATGAGCATTTCAATAGAAGTAATATAAGGTTTCTTATATAATAAAGATGAGTAGGTTCGAAAACTATCTGAACTAGCTTGGAAAAATCAAGATGAAAAAATTAGTGTGATGATTATTGGTGAAATAGAAATTAGATTTCAAAGAAAG
>JAGHTX010000133.1 GCA_018065105.1 Bacillota bacterium | reverse complement strand
GGTTCGATCCAGATTCCAAAATTCATTCCCAATTCATTGATTTTCTTCGTTAATCCGGTTACGCCATTTGGAAGTTTATCGGTATCGATAAACCAGTCTCCTAGTCCTGAATATTCGGTACGTTTTCCAAACCATCCATCATCCAATACAAACAATTCAACTCCCACTTCAGCACCTTTACGAGCAATGTTCAATACACTTTCTTCCGTAAATTCCATTCCAGTGGCTTCCCAGTTGTTTAATAAGACAGGTCTAGCACGATCTCTCCAATATCCTCGAGCAACACGTTTTCTTAGGAATGTATGAGCGACCTGGGATAAACCGTTTAACCCTTTGTTGCTGAAGCTTAATAATACTTCTGGAGTTTGGAAGAATACACCAGGGGATAATTTCCAAGAGAAGTTTCTTGGGTTGATTCCCATGGAGAAACGAGTGATATCAAATGTATCTACTTCGGCACTCGCAATAAAGTTTCCAGAGTATACAAAGTGGAATCCGTAACAATCTCCTACATTTTCATCGGTATTTTTTCTTTTTAAAATGACATAAGGGTTTTGTTGTGAAGAAGAGTGTCCTCGCATAGATTCGATAGAAGTTACTCCCATTTCCAATGGACGTACTTTTGGAGCTCTTTCGCGTGCCCATGCCCCAGAGAATTGAATCCAGTCAAATTCATAATCTGGATAATCAACAACGGCTGATAAAGCTTTTTCTAAGCGTAATACTTGTTCTCCTTTGTTTTCGAAACGAACACTACGAGCAATCACATCCTGGTTTTCATAGATGGTATACAACATAGTTAATTCTACCTTTGTAAGTTCATCTTTTAATAAAATAGAAACTGTGCTTGCTTCTTCATCGCATTCTACATACGAGTGAGGCAATCCTTCTAATGATGGTTTCCCTTTTGAGATTGTGTGAGATACATAAACAAAGTTGGATACATGACTTCCGTTTTCTTGTAAAATTTCAAAAGCTGGATTTCTAAAATCTGTTGTCCCAAACGATGGATATTCCTGTTTTGTGAATTCTAAAGAGAAGTTTGGATCTTCTTTTAATGGCCAGGAAGAAATAGGACGACATGTTTTTTCAATTAAATGATTGAAATTTTTACGGTCACGTAATTTGTTTCCGTAATAAATATGTCCCAGCTGACCATTAGGTAATACCGCAAAGATATAGCTGACATTGGTATTGTATAGGTGGAATACCTGTTCAGCTTCGTGATACATAATTGGCATAAAAAAGCCTCCATTTCTAGATTTTGTATTCTATAAATGGAGTATAACATGACTGTTTTTCTTTTTCTTGTTGTATGCAAAACATCTCACATAAAGAATAAAATAATACATTCTAATTATTTAATACGAGGATAATGTAAAGAATTTAGTCTTTTGTGATGTATGTAGTACGATGGATACCAGGTAAGAACCTGATTATAAAAAGCAGAAGAATGGTTAAAGTACTTGGTATGCGCAAATTCGTGATATATAATCGCATCTATAATTTCTATATCGGTAAATAGTAGATACGCATTTAAGGTGATAATCTTTTTTGCGGGTGTACAGCTTCCCCACTTCGATTTATAGAAGCCGATTTTTAATGTGTATCCATGAATATTCAATCTTTGAGAAATAAGATCAAAACGCTGGATGGCGATACTATAAAACCATTTCTTAAGAATCTCTTTTAAAGACCAATCTAGATTCTTTACATATAGAACATGATTGTTGATGCCGGCTTTTTTTAAATCGGGATAGACTTTTAGCGTATATGTTTCATGTAATACCTGAAAGATAGTGCCATCTTCAAAATAAGAGACTTTCTGTTTGTTTAATTGTTCGAGTATCCATGCCTTGTTTCCTTCTACCATCTGATCGATTTCACGTTTAGGCATAGTGAAAGGAGCTGTTACGACAACAGCTCCATCTTTAACTCGTAAATAGGCCTTTTTATTCTTTCTTTTGCGAATTAAGGTATATTCCATTACTTAACATCCTCAGCTAATTGTTCAGCGACTTTTGTTAGGTAATCATCGACTACATGTTTTTGAATTTCACTATATTCCATATATTTATTGATATCGCGAATTAAACCCAACATTGGTAATGTAGCGTATAGTTTAGTTTGTGTATTAGCGATGAAAGTATCCAATTCTTCTAAGTTGTAGAAATCAATACGTTCTGAACAATTTGGACATTCTAAGTAAGCCATATTTTCAATGATACCCAATACAGGGATGTTCATTTGTTCGCACATGTGGATAGCTTTTTCTACGATCATAGAAACCATTGGTTGTGGAGTGGAAACCATCACAACACCTGTTACTGGTAAACTTTGCATGATTGTTAAGGCAACATCTCCAGTTCCTGGAGGCATATCAATTAGTAAGAAGTCTAAGTCTTCCCACATTACATCTGTATAGAATTGTTTTACAACATTCGAAATAATAGCCCCTCTCCAGATAACCGGATCGGTTTCATTTTTAAGAATGAAGTTCGATGACATGATCTTAATTCCTTCCGAAACAATAGGAATGATTTGATCTTCTGCAGTAGCGTAACATTGTGCATCTTGTACATGCATTAAACGTGGAATACTTGGTCCTGTAATATCAGCATCCATGATCCCTACTTTATATCCTAATTTCGCTAAAGACTTCGCTAACATAACAGTGACAGTACTTTTTCCTACCCCACCTTTACCACTCATAATCGTGATTACGTTTTTAATGTTTGCGTGTTTGTTTTCGATAACACCACAAGATGATGCATCTTTACCACAATTTCCTTTACTTGGACATCCTTCACAACTCATAAATTTTCCTCCTCATCCAAAAATGTAAAACTTGAATCATACGCATTCACCAGCCTCTCATTCTGGATATGCGTATAAATTTGTGTTGTTTGTATATCGCTATGCCCCAAAAGCTCCTGTACAATCCTTAGGTCCGCTTTTCCATCCAAAAGATGGGTAGCGAAAGAATGACGAAAGCTGTGGGCAGAGATATCTGGGTTTAAATTTAATTCTAAAATTTTCTTTTTAATCAAATTGTGTACATATTGTCGGGTGAGTTTTTTACCCAATCGATTTATAAACACATTTGAACTCTTACTTTTTTGCCAGTCAGTTCGAACCAGATCCAGATATAGTTGTATCTGTTCAATACAGGCTTTGGCAACAGGAACCATTCTTTCTTTATTTCCTTTTCCTAAAATACGCATGACCCCTTGTTCTAAGTGAATTTGATTTAATTCTAAATCACACAATTCACTGACTCGAAGTCCACAGGAATAAAGCGTCAATATGACAGCTCTTTCGAATATTCCCTGATTCGAATCATCAAAAGAATTCAACAAAGTAGAAATATCCTTCTGTGAACAATATATAGGTAAATGCGAATTTCTTTTAAAACCATGCACATAGGTACTTGGATTGGAAATCGAAGGATGGTTTAAAGTAGTAATTCGATGAAAAGCACGAATACTCGCTAACATTCGATTACTGCTGCTCGAAGCGTGTGTTTTACTAAATTCACTTAAGAAGGATTCGATATCCTCGATTCCTATTTGTTCCATCTGCTCAATCCCCTGTTTATTCAGATATGCGATATAAAAATCTAGATCTTTTAAATAACTGGAAATCGTCTTTTTGGATTTGTGCTCGATCACACTGATGTGAATTTTAAAATCACTTTTAGCTTCCTCTAAATACATGAGAACATTGTACCACTAAATATATAAAGGGGAAAGAAACTTGCACTGACAATTTCTTTCTTTTACGGCCTCGATTAACAGAGACTTTGCTTCATTGTCCCGATGATCATAAACCAGCTGAATTGTCTTCACTCCTAAATTATACTGGGTACAATAGTTAATAATATCCTGGATTCGATTTGGTCTATGTACCATATAGAATCGACCATTGCTTTTTAATAAACGGGAAACATGACAAATCAATTCTTCCAGGGTTAAATTGATTTCCACACGACCCAGTTGACGAAAATCCATTTGAATATTGGGATTTGTTTCCTTTTGGGTAAAATAGGGCGGATTGGAAATAATCACTTCCACCGGCTCTATCTGCACTTCCTGAATCGGAAGATTAATAATTTGGCAAGGATGACTGATAAAGGCATCCACATTCTTTTGAGCCACTTCACAGGCTTCTTTTAATATTTCCACACCGATTAATTGCTTAACCGGAAATTTATCACAAGCTAACAAAAGAACCGCATTATTGGTTCCCACATCTATAACGGTTTCGTTCTTTTTGATCTTCATAAACCCCGCTAGAAGTTTGGTATCGGTATTAAAATGAAACATATCTTCCCTTTGATAAATAGGTTGATCCGGGCTTATAAAATAATCTTTTCTAATCTTGCTCATGTTTCTTTTCCTTTAATAAATCACTTGCCTTCATCAAATGAATGCCTTCTATTTTTTCATTTAATTGATCTAAAATCGAATTGGTATCCGCGACCGGTTCGACAAAAAGATCGGTTTGTTCAATAATTTTATTGGAGTCTTTTAAAGAACCAATTGTCACTCCAATATGCCTATATCCAACGGGTTCAAAATATTGGTCCACCAAGCCTTGTACCTTTTCAAAAATAGGATAGAAATCGTTTTGATAGGAATCCAAGGAAAGAGAACGAACAATGGTATGAAATTCTGTATCACGTAAAGTTAAACTGACCAGTTTCCCCTTTTGATTGTCTCTTTTCATTTTATACGAAAGCTCTTGTACAATATCTCTAGCTCTTTGAAGCACTTCTTCACTTGTATATAAGTCATTTAAATACGTTCTGGAAACGGAAATACTCTTTTGTGAGGTAGAATAGTGCAAGTTGGCACTACTTTGTCCTCTGCATTTTAATATCAGAGAGTAGACACTTGGTCCTAAACGATTTAAAATAGCCTGTTCATTATCCGGATTGGCAAAATCCTCAATGGTTTGAATTCCCATGTTCCTTAATAAAGGCGCACTTTTTTTACCAAGCCCATGAATCTCTTCAATAGGAAGAGGCCAGAGCTTTCTTTTGATTTCCGATTTACGAAGCACAGTAATGCCGGCCGGTTTTCGCATATCACTGGCCATTTTGGCTAAAAAGCGTGTTGGTGCGACACCAATCGAAACATTTAATCCCAAATTTTCATGTATGCCATTTTGAATCTGATATGCCAGATCTAAAGGCCTTTTATATTTTTTTATAGTTTCTGTCACATCCATATAACATTCATCGATGCTAGCCGGTTCCAACATATTGCTAAACTTACGCAAGTACGCAAAGAATTGAGAACTAAGGGATCGATAATAATTGTAGTCTCCTTGTACCACAATTAAATCTGGACATTTTTCCAAAGCCTCATGGACTGGCATGGCCGAATGTACACCATATTTCCGTGCCTCATAGTTGGCTGTGGATAAGACAGACCTTCTCGATAAAGAGCCTACCGCAACGGGTAGACCTTTTAAGTTTGGATTTTTAATTTCTTCGGCACTGGCAAAAAACGCATTTAAATCTACGTGAAATATAACTCTTGCCATTTTATGCGTTCACTCTTTTCTTTAACTCACGAGCTGCCATCAATCCAGATTCACTAACTGTACCATTGGACATGATAGCTAATTCTTCAATGGATTGATCTTCACTTAATTCTTGAATGGAAGTCTTAGTACTTGTCTTAGAAGCTTCTTTCTTTACACAATAGTGGGTATTGGCCCAACAGGCTACACTAGCCAAGTGGGTAATGCATAAGACCTGATAGTTTTGCGAAAGACTGTGCATTTTGTTTCCCATCGCAAAGGCAACTTTTCCCGAAACTCCTGTGTCAATTTCATCAAAGATAATGGTTCCTATTCCCTTTTGTGATTGGAATACCACTTTTAAAGCCAACATAAGGCGGGATAATTCCCCTCCACTCGCCGATGTTTTTAAAGGTGTAAAAGGTTGTCCCGGGTTCATAGAAACTTCAAAAGAGATCGCATCAATTCCATCTCTACTTGCTTCTTTTTCACTTCTCGATACTTTAAATCGAGCTTTTTCCAACATTAAATCGTGGCAGTGTGCTTCAATCTTCTCAGCCAATTCTTTAAAGACTGCCTGGCGATTTTTGGATAGTTTCTTTGCCAGATCAAAATAGTTCTTTTCCTGTTTTTGGCATTCTTTTTCTAATTTATCAATTACATCCTGACGATGTAAAATTTTGTCGATCTTATCTAAATAATCTGCCTTTGCCTGCATTAAGGATTCATAAGAACCTCCATGCTTACGAAACATTGTTTTAATGGCATGCTCTCTTTCCTGAAGATGGTCTAAGTCCACACCATCTTCAAAGGCAGATCTTTTTTCTTTTAACTGTTCACAAATATCCATTAATTCGTGATATTGATTTTCTAAAGAAGCGGCTTGTTCGCTAAGTGTTGCATCTTTTGAACAAGAACGATACATATCATAAATTGTATCGAGTACACCTGCCTCTTTATCTAAAGCGTAAATAGAAGAATTTAATAAATCCATTGTATTTTGGGCATTTTCATAGATTTTAATTTGTTCCTGTAATTCTTCCAATTCGCCTTTTTTGACATCCAACTCTTCAATTTTGTTGTATTGTGCTGTCGCATAATTCAGCTCATCATCGGAATAGGTCTCTTCTTTGACCTCTTTCAATTTTAAAATACATCCGTGATATAGAGAGTATGCTTCTTTTACTTCTTGTGAAAGGTCGTACGTGTTAGCGTATTGATCCAATAAGTCTAACTGTACTTTCTCATCCATTAATTGATATGTATCCATTTGAGAATGTACATCGACCATCATACCGATTAATTTTTTCACAAATCCCAAAGTGGTAATTTGCTGATTGATACGAATGGTACTCTTTTGATTTTGGGTAACGGTACGAGAAATGATAATTTGATTGTCTTCCATTTCAAAATCATTTTCTTCCAGGAAGTTTTTCACTTGCTCATTATCACAAGACATAACCATTGTTAATACGCATTTTTCTTTTCCTTGCCGCACGATATTAGAATGAATTCTATCCCCACTTAAATACCCAATGGCATCAATTAGTAAAGATTTACCAGCACCGGTTTCTCCGGTAATGACAGACATGCCACTGTTAAAATCTATTTGTGCTTTTTCAAACAAAATGTAGTCTTTTACAACAAGTTGTTCTATCATGTGCGAACTCACCTCAAATCTTTTGCGTACAATATATATTCCTGATTTCCACTTCTTCCTACGATTGGTGAAGGGATTACTTTTACGGTTTTATATTTTGAGAAGACATAGTTTTTTACATCTTCTACAATTTTTTGTTGCAGCTTTTTATCTTTTAAAACACCTTGCTTGTTTAAAGCTTTTGGTCCACATTCAAACTGCGGCTTTACTAAAATAGCTAAGTGTGCCACTGGCAAGACTTCAAAGATTCTTTCTAAAATGGTTTTACAAGAAATAAAGCTGACATCCATACAGATAAAATCCAAAGGATCAAAATCGGCTGGATCCAATTCTTTGGCATTGTATCCTTCCATTTTTACAATACGACTGTCTTCATCAAGTTCCTTGGCAAGTTGTAAATGTCCAACATCGAGCGCATATACTTTTTTTGCACCATGTCTTAAACAAACATCGCTGAACCCTCCGGTACTTGCCCCAATATCCAATACCGTTTGATTTTCCACACTAATATGGAAGGTATCGATAGCGGCTTTTAATTTATGCCCTGCTCGAGAGACAAAGTCGTCCTCTTTTTCTTCAATTTTTATTTCATCGTTTTCTTCAATGAGAAAACTTGGCTTACTGATAACTTTCCCGTTGACCGAAACGCGTCCTTCTTTGATTGCATCCTGGGCCTTTGCACGAGTCTTTAATAAATCACTGCAAGCCTTATCCAATCTAACCTTACTCATCTTTTTCCAATTCTCCAAATAAGGTACTTATATCTATGTGTTCCTGAATGCGTAAGGAACGTATCGAACCATGGGTCACAAAGTGATCGTCGATTCCAATGACTTGTAGATTTTGATCTTTCTCATTTTTATATTCTAAGATTGCACTGGATAAAGAACCAATTTTACAATCGGTCTCGTAGACATGGATAGGAAGATTTAATTTAAACAAATAATCTAACATATCATGATCCAATGGTTTAAAGAATCGCGCATTGACCACTAATACTTCTTTTTTATTTTCTTTCGCACTATGTACAATACGGTCTACATCCGGTCCATAGGAAATAATGATAGATTTTGGATTTTCTCCAATTTCCAGTTTAGTCCAGGATCCAATTGGGATTACGTTGTATTCTTCTTTCTTGGTATACCGGACATTTCCTCTTGGATATCGTATACAGAAAGGTTTTTGCGATACAAAAGCCGTATATAATAAATCCTGAGCTTCTTTGGCATCTTTAGGTTGAGAAAGAATTAAATTTGGAATGTTTCTCAACATCGCAATATCATATATTCCCTGGTGGGTTTCCCCATCATCTCCAACAAGTCCTGCTCGATCAATACCCACTACAACCGGAAGATTCATTCTTCCTAGATCATGATTCATTTGATCGTAAGCTCTTTGAAGGAAGGAAGAATACACAGAGATAAATGGGTGTAATCCTTCCAGAGCCATACCACAGGCCATGGTTACGGAATGTTGTTCGGCAATACCAGTATCGAAGAAACGATTTGGGTACTGTTTCTGGAATTCTAAGAGTTTAGATCCATTGGCCATAGCTGGTGTAATCGCAACAATTTTGTCATCTTTTTTTGCGAGATCCATCAAAGTGGCACTTATAACCTCCGACCAGGATTTCTCAGTAGCCGGTGTCTTTTGATGGAATTCTCCTGAATAAATATTGAAAGGAGGAACCCCATGCCATTTTCCAATGGTATCCTTTTCCGCAAAGCTATAGCCTTTTCCTTTTTTTGTGATTGCGTGAATTACAATAGGGCCTTTACTATCTTTGGCCTTTTCAAAGGTAGTAATAATTTCTTTTAAATTGTGTCCATCGATAGGCCCTAAATAATCGATATTGAATTCTTGAAAGAATCCTCCATCCACGACTTCGTGTTTTAAATGATCTCGTATAGTAACTAGACCATTTAAAATCCCTTCTCCTACCGAGTTCTTACTTAATCCGCCTTTTACATCGCGTTTTAAATGTTGATAAAATTTGCTGGAACGAACCATGGTGATACGCTTTTCAATTCCACCTATATTCTTGGAAATTGACATGTTGTTGTCATTAAAGACAATGATTACCTTTTTTTGTTTCGAGCCAATATCGTTCAAGGCTTCCATACTCATTCCACTCATTAAAGAGCCATCTCCAATAAATGAAATGACTTCGTAATCTTCATGTTTTAAGTCTCTGGCAATAGCCATCCCTAAAGCACCCGAAAGAGTTGTCGAAGAATGCCCGGATTCCCAAGGATCGTGTGGGCTTTCTGCACGCTTTTGGAATCCAGATAATCCATCTTTTTGACGAAGGGTACCAAATTTATTGGCACGTCCTGTTAAAATCTTATGTATGTAAGACTGGTGTCCCACATCAAATAAGAACTTATCTTTAGGTGAATTAAACACATAATGCATACCAATCGTTAATTCGACAGCACCAAGATTACTCGATAAATGCCCTCCTGTTTTCGAAATGGATTCAATCAAAAAGCTACGAATATCCTGGGCTAACTCCATTAATTGAGGGATGGTTAATTTTTTAATGTCTTCAGGTCCATTTATGTCATATAACTGCATAACTTACTCCTGTTCTACTAATGTGTTCTAGTTAGTAATAAATGAAAGATTTCTTCTAAATAGGATGTATTCATATGTAAGGTTTGAATGTCTTCTTTTAATTGACAATCAAAATCCTTAACCATTTGTTTAGCTTTTTCCAGACCAAGTAAAGAAACAAAGGTAGATTTGTTGTTAGCTTGGTCACTTGTTGATTTTCCAAATTGTTCACTGCTGATAGTGACATCCAGAATATCGTCTTGAATTTGGAACTGTACACCAACACTGTATCCAATCTTTTCTAAGGCCGGAATATCTTCTTTGTGTCCAGCTAAAATAGCTCCAATGACAAGTGGAAGTGTTAATAATTTTGCGGTTTTGTATTCGTCGATATCTAATAAATCCTGATAGGTAATATTGGGATTGTTTTCTCCTAATATATCCAATTCCTGTCCATAGATCATACCCTCTATTCCTGCTTTATTGGCTAATTGCTGAATGCAGGAAAGAACAGAAGAAGGATCGGCTTGGGTAAGACAGGCTACTTCAAAAGCACGTGTCAACAATCCATCTCCGGCTAAAATAGCTGTACATTCATCGAAAGCTTTGTGATTGCTTGGTTTTCCTCGACGCATATCGTCGTTGTCCATAGCAGGAAGATCGTCGTGAATTAAGGAATAAGTATGGATCATTTCTATAGCGCATGCACAAGGAAATCCAATTTTTGGATCCATTCCATATCCAAGCAATGTGGCAAACAACAATTGTGGACGTACGCGTTTTCCTCCATCTAAAAGAGAATAAGCCATCGCATCTTTCGTGCGATGTGGATTCCCTTCTAATACCTGATTTTTTAAATATTCTTCAAATTCTTTTTGTAAAATCATAACTATTCTCCGTCTTGTGTTAATTCCAAAACTTTATTTTCAAATTCTTTTAGTTGATTTTCGCATTGAAGGCTTAGTTTAGAACCTTCTACAAATAGATCCATTGCTTCTTCCAATTCCAAATCTTGCGAATTTAATTTCGAAACAATTTCATCTAAACGCTTCATAGCTTCATGAAATTTTAATTTTTGTTCTTCCATGTTTACTCCTTTTCAATGACTACACTCTTAATGCATCCGTCATGAACTTTTGTAGTGATTGTATGATTGACTTCAATCTCTTGAACAGATCGAAGAATCGTGTCGTCTTCTTTTTTGGTAATGGAATATCCTCTGGATAGTACCTTCAATGGTGAATAAGCATCCAGTAAGGAGATATTCTTTCTTAATCTTTGATTCATATTTTCATTAAAAAGAATCATTGATTTTTTCATTGTCTCTTCTTTGTTGGAAAGAAGTTGTTTATTTTGTTCTAATTTAAAAACGATTTGATGGTTCATCTTTTCTTGCACATAGGCAATTTTTGAACTTTGATTTAAGATATTTTGTTTACTTTGATCCAATAGATTCAAATACGAATCTAAGGTTAATCGTTTATCCATGACCCAGTTTTCTGGATTCTTTAGATACGGATGACTTTGGATCATCTGTAAATGTTGACTTTGTTTATGTATGTTATTTTTAATAGAAGCTTCCATTTGTCTTCTTAATGATAGAAGAACTTCCATGACTTCTTTTTGATCTAAAGATACGAATTGAGCAGCGGCAGTAGGTGTTACACATCTTTGATCGCTGACCAAATCACATAAAGTGGTATCCACTTCGTGTCCCACACCAGAAACGACATAGGTTTTCATATCGTAAATGGTCTGAATGAGTTCTACATCGTTAAAACAGAAAAGGTCTTCAAAGCTTCCTCCACCACGAATCACAAGAATCGCATCGTGCTTTTTCAAATCCGCTTTTTTTAGGGCCGAAATAATACTTTTTGGCGCATTCACACCTTGTACCAAAGCCGGATATAAAGTTACTTTCATCATAGGCCATCGAGTCTGTAATGTTCGTAATGCATCTTGTAAAGCAGCTGCACTAGGGGCCGTTACGATGCCTATGTTTTCAATTTGTACCGGCTTTTGTTTCTTGTGGGAAGGTTCAAAATATCCCAGTCTTGTTAATTCCTGTTTTCGTTTTTCGAATTCAAGATATAAATCTCCAATTCCATCTTGTTGCATTTGGGTTACGTTTAATTGTAACGTCCCCCTTTGTTCGTAAACATTTACCTGTCCAGTGACCTTTACACGGTCCCCTTCCTTCAGATTAAAGGCAAGTCGACGAACATAGGTCGCAAACATTACGCATCGTATTTCTCCTTCTTTGTCTTTTAAAGAAAAGTAATAATGCCCACTTCGATGTTTGACTAGATTGCTGACTTCTCCAGAAATATAGACATTGGTCAAATCAATGGCTTGTCCTAAAACAATTTTAACTTTTTTTAAAAGTAGAGAAACACTTACCGTAATTGGTTGTTCTCTCATATACGGTCTAATACACCGTTGATTAGTTTATATGAGTTGTCGTCGCAATATTTCTTCGCTAATGTTACAGCTTCGTTAATTACGACTTGTTTAGGTGTATTCACGACTAAGATTTCTTGGAAAGCAATCATGAAAATAGCTTGTTCAAGATAGCTTAAACGGTCAATTTCCCAGTCTTCTCTTAATAAGGTTTGAATTTTTGCCATAAATAGATCAATGTTTTCGCAAGTAGCGATTGTTAGATCGTATAATAATTCAGGAACTTCATTTTTTCCTTTCATTGCTTCAAATAAACATTTTCGCATGCGTTTTTCTTTTTCAGCTACATCCCCATTACATACATCGTTGTATAGTAATAAGAATTGATACATGCTTTCCATCGCAAGAACACGAATCTCGTGTCGGTTCATAGTTTTTTCGCTCATTTTGGCTCTTCTCCTTTTTTGTATGGTACACGTGCACTTGGGACAACCTCACTGGCTGGTAAGGCATGAATTTCCTGATCATCAAAGAAAATATTTGCCCCAAAGCATTCTAATATATCTTTTTTATTGGCACCTTGCAGGAAGAATACTTCATCCACTACAATGTCCCAGCTTCTTAAAGTCTTAATAATTCGCTTTCCTGCATTTTTATCTCTGGCCGTTACAATAGCGGTACGGATTAGAGATTGATTTTGGGAAAGCTTTTGTAGATTGGATAGTGCGAATAAAAATTTGGTAAAAGGACCTTCTTCTAAAGCCTTATTTTGATTTTTCACTTCGTTTTCTACAAAGGCATCCAATCCCTGTGTCTTATATATCTTTTCGCTAGCCGCGGAGAATAGTACAGCATCGGCATCAAAGGCAATACGAATCTGCTCATCTTTTGAGGCATAATTCTTATTGCTGTAGATGAGTCCGGCTGCTATTCCATCGTTGATAGCGTCTTTTACATCTTCTTCGTTACAGCTTAAAAATAAATCCGTTCCAAAAGCTTTTAAATATTTCGAAATGCTGGCTCCTCCACTCATGGCCATCCTTCCAATGTCCAAGCCATAGTATTCTAAAGAATTTAAAATTCTAAGACTTGTTTCTGCCGAGTTACGAGACATGACAATCACTTCGACAAGTTTTTTTCCTACGGTTTTATTTAAAGCTAAAAATTTTTTTACGAGTTGAAACCCTGTTCCTGGTTCCAAGATATCTTCTTCGTGTTCAATTTGATAGTGTCGATAAGCTTCCAACCCTTCTTTTTCGTAAATAGAATTGGCTTCTTCTAAATCAAATAGAGCTCGAGAAGAAATTGCGATTACTAAATAATCATCGAATGAAACACCCATATCGTTTCACCTTTAAAAAAAAGGAAATCGAAAGCGATTTCCTAAAAAATAAATCCTACTACCGAAACTTCAATACTTTCCGGTTTAAAATCTGTCATATAAGAAATACTTTCAAAGATCTTTGTTTGTAGTTCAGAACATACGTCTGCTACATTGGCGTTACAAGCAACTTTTACTTGAACGGACATACTCAATTTGTTTCCATCAACAATTGTAGTGATTGAGTTTTTCACTTTTTTACTATCAGCTAGTACTACGTTGTCGATGTCTTCAATCACGTTTTTTGCAATCGAAGAGAATACTACTTTATTTAAATGAACCACTCCATATTTATTGGGTTCTAATACAATATATTCTTGTGCCATTATTCTTCACCTCGTCTACATTATATCAAAATACATTCACACTTGAAAGTGGTTTTTTATCCCATAAATCCGAAGTTTCTAGAACCATCGATTGATATGTCTGCATTTCTTTTTTCGTTGTTTCAATATCAGACAACAATTGATTTCGTAATTCATCAATAGAACTGAACTTTTTCTCATCACGAATCTTATTTAAGAAAAAGAATCGTGCCTGTTTGCCATATAGATCTCCGGAAAAGTGAATGATATGTGCTTCTATGGTCAATAAATCGTTATCAAAGGTTGGATTGCGACCGATATTGATCATTGCCGGATACATGACATCATCAAAAGCGACCATACCAGAATATACGGCAACCTGTGGTAATACGTATTCGTCTTTTAGATGTAAGTTAGCAGTCGGGATACGAAGAATGTTTGTACCTCGTTTAAACCCATGTTCGATATATCCACTCAAGGAATAAACATAGCCTAATAAATGGTTTGCCTTTAGAAGGTTTCCTTCTTTGATCAGCGGTTCGATACGACTGCTAGAGATTTTTAAATCTTCCTCGTTTATACTGTTAACCACTTTTACTTTAAAATAGTTTTGTTGAAGAATGGTTTGTGTATTTCCACTATTTTTATATGCATATTGAAAATCAAAACCACATACAAGTCCTTTAATGTGCATGCGATTTAATATATCGTGAAATTCATCAACGCTGTTTGCCGCAAAACCAATGGAAAAAGTAAGTATGTATACGACATCAATTCCCAACTTCTTGGCAATCTGTACACGATCCTGAATGGTTGTTAGATGTTCACATCTTTTTTCTGGGTAAAATATCTTCCAGGGATCGGGATCAAAAGTAATCATGGAACTCACTATATTTTCTTCTTTTGCCCATTCAACACTGGCTTTAACTAAACCCTGATGTCCTCTATGTAAACCATCAAAAAATCCAATGCAGGCGATACTGTCTGGAAGTTCAGGGATATTTCGATAATTAATGCGAATAATTTCCATTACCATAACCCCCTTTTTGAATGATAATATCCATTTGGAAGTTTTTCATAAATGGCAATAGGTTCCCCTTTATCTACAATACAGACAACATCACTTTTCGCAGGTAAACGAATGGTCTTTCCCTGATAGATGGGTGTGCAATCTTCCAACTCTATTTGTTCGAAATGATCTAATACCTGAATGGTTGGATATAAAACAGGATCTTCTTCTATCTTTTGTGCTAGATCAATGGTAAATCTTCCGACTTGTGTTCTTTGTAGCGACTTCATACAAGCTTTGTTGTTGGTATTTTCACCAAAATCACGACACACGCTTCGCACATACGTTCCACTGGAACAGGAAATTTCAAAGGTTAATTCTTTCAATGGTTTCATCTCATAAATTTCAATATCGGCATAAACATCTTCTACTTCTATGTTTTCCCTTTGATAATCCATTAGTTTTTTTCCGTTGATTTTCTTAGCACTGGTCATAGGAACTTTTTGATGCTGTTTTCCTACAAATTTTTGTAGCTCCTGATTAAAATCAAAATCTGTATTGATTTCTTTTTCTTCCAGTTTTTCACCAAAAATATCATCGGTTGTTGTTGAATAACCTAATTGAATCTCTGCAATATATTTTTTATCTGTATCAGAAAGAAATTGCAGTACTTTACAAGCCTTTCCACATAAAACTACTAAAACACCACTGGCTTCTGGATCCAGGGTTCCTGTGTGTCCAAATTTCTTTTGGTGATACTTTTTTCTTAACTTGTTGATCACATCGTGGCTGGTCATGCCCGATGGTTTATTTATAATTAATATTCCGTCCATGTTTGATATTGTATCGATTTTTAAATTCACTTGCAACAAATACGAAAAAAAAGAATTCTATTAAGAATTCTTTCTTTGGATAAAATCAATAATTTCTTTTTCACTTAACGGACGACTGTAATAATAACCCTGAATATAATCCACACCATACTGTTTCATCAATTTACATTCTCCTTCAGTTTCAACACCTTCAGAAACGACCAGATACCCTAAATTATGGAAGGTATCTACCAATCGTTTATAGAAAATGGAAACCTTTTTATCGCTTTCGATATTCTTTAATAAAGAACGATCCATTTTAATGATTTCAAATGGCAGAGATAAAACACTATATATGCTTGAATAACCGGTTCCAAAATCATCCAAAGCCAATCGAATGTCATGGGCTGATAAAAGATTTACAATTTCTTCTACTTCTTTATTGTAGATTGTCGATATTTCCTCCGTTAACTCGAATTTAAAAGTCGAACAAGGTATGCCTTCTTCTTTAATGATTTGAATTAGCTCTAACATATGCGCTCGATTCATGATTTCAATTGGAGATACATTGTATTTGACATGATCGATATGATGCATAAATTCAGGATGATCTTTTAAAAAGCGAGCTATCTTTCGTAATTGTAACGTGCTTATTTTTTCAATGAATCCTTTTCTGCGGGCAATCTCAAAAATTAATTCAGTATCAAATTTTCCTAATTTTGGATGGAACAAACGTGTTAACGCCTCTAAAGACTGATATTGGCCATTTATTGTCGAATAGATTGGTTGATAGTGAAGTTCAAACAAATCGCTTTCTACCGCTTTTGTGACATAAGATTCAATGGATTGGTACAATTCAAAGCCTTGCTTGTTTTCGGCATTATCGATCAAATGATAGAAGCCGGATTCTACTTTGGTCACGCTGTATAAATATTCGATGTAATTGAGTAGAACATCGCATTCCTTAAAGTTTTGGGCATCTTCAATTTCTAATAGTAAGCTATCAATAGAGATTTTGTCCGATTTTGATTTTTCTTCTAAAAAAGAAATCAAATCTTCTTTAATTCTTCGATAGGCACTGGCATATTTACTACACACTAGAAAACGATTGCCGGTAATTCTAAAAGAATAGATCCGTTCTGAATTTCGGTTGATGCGATTCGCCACGGTCATCAATTGATCATCTCCGGCATAACTTCCATATAGATGATTAACTTCTTTCAGATTATAAAGATCGATAGTCAACATGTATAAACGATTTTCCGATTTTTTTATAGTCTCAAAAAAAGATGGAAATTGTTTCCCTTCCAACGTATCCGTCATCTGGTCAATGGTATTCCGAGGATTGTTGGTATTTAAATAAAACTGTACAATGCCTAACGTAATTCCTAATCCGATAGTTAATTGACTTCCATTGTAATATTGCATCGCAATAAAAATAAAGACAATCACCAAAAATTCCCATACCGTTATAAAGTCTTTTTTGGACAATTTTGAGAAAGAAATCATACTAAAGATACCGGCAGCTGCTAGATAACAGAACGAATAAATATAAACCACAGAATATAAGAACCCAATGGAATAAACACCTAGAGAATCTATATTAAAAATATATCCGTAGAATATATTCCCTATTACATAGAAAACGCCTAAGACAGGAACAATGGAAAAGATATAGGCGATTTTTCGCATAGAGTCTTCTTTTCGCTCCTGTAAAGAAATGGTATACAAAAACAGCACATAAGGAAATGTGATTTGAATAATATAAAACAAGGTTAAAAGAATTTGAAGAGGCCAGCGAATATCTGGACTGGGATCCATAATCATATAGGAAGTCAGAATATCTAATACGATATCTAACACCCCAATCACATATATGCTTCGAAATAAACGATTGCTTCGTGTTTTAACTTGTTTATTTTTTAAATAATGGTATCCCAGGATAAACAATACGGCCAGGGATGCACAAAGGTAAGATAAATTATAGTACACGCTCTTTCTCCATTAGTAATTATTCTACACTAATTCGTAATATTATAGAAATATGATGCATAAATTTTCGTATATTTTTGACATTTAAGAAAAATGGTTTATATTATAGACATTCTAATTTAGGAGAATCACGGAAATGAAATAAAAAAAGTTATTAAGTGTTTCTGTTTCCTTCTGTTTGTTTTCGGGTTGTGCAAATCAAATCACCTATCCACAAACGATTACGGAACTAAGTAAAGATAGCGAGGCCAATCAGAAAGCGTATACCTTAATCCATGATGCCATTGCGCGTTTAAACGAACTGGATTCCTATACATATACCCTTTCAACGCTATCTTATGATCCGATTGAAGACGAACCGATTGGAATAGAAACATCTAAGTATAAGATAAAAAACGAAGAAAATGGATATTCTGGTATGGGCTTGATTCGTTCCATGGAGTCAGATTTGAAATTAAAAGCGCCCACAACTTTATCAGTAAATACGTATTCGTTTGAAAATAACGATGAGAAACAAAAGATGCGAGATGAGATCAGTAATGGATATGCTTGCGAAATGGATTGTACAAGAAGTATTACCAAAGACAATCCTTCCCATCGCTACCTTCTTTCTCCCAAAGAAAATCTATACGATACATTACTGGGAGAAAAAGTTGGCTTTTTACAGAATGTGGCCTCGGCTCAATACGAAGAAAGCAGAGTTCTAAAAGAAACGTATAAGACAAAGAAAAACTACTTAACTTCTTTTATAAACGCTAAAATGGATACCTGGCAAGATACAATTATTCGTATGGACCAACAGGAAACCATTATTGAATATACGGTCAATATTGTTTTAGGACAAGATTACTTAGAAATGATACGTTCTTCTCTGGAAGATGAGGAATACTTAGAAGTATTGGATGCACAGATCAATGGAAACATTCCGTATGTGCAAAATATTATCC
>JAGHTX010000150.1 GCA_018065105.1 Bacillota bacterium | reverse complement strand
ATTAATAACTGTTTCAAATCGGTTGCCATTGGCAATCACTGTACATTTTACAGAGATTGTTTCATCTTCTTTTAATTCAACCTCAATATCCTTTACTTGCTCTTCTCTCAATCCTAAGTTTGTCAAGGCTGTAGAAATTGCTTTTGATTTTGTTTCTTCATCAAGCTCATTCTCTTGCTCTTCTTTCTCTTCCTTAACCTTATCTTTTTTTTCGATTACATCCTCTTCATCAAGACTCGTATAAGATTTGACGCTACGTTTCGAAACAATTCCATCCGAATTGATATGATATTGATATTCTCCACCATCCGAAGTAAACGTTACATCAAATCCATTTTTTTCCGATACAGATAAATTTTTTACTTCATCTTCTATATAACCAGCTGCATCCAATGCGATTTCTTTGGCATCTTCCTTATCAATCACAAGAGAAGCCTTACAAGCCACTAGCGATAAAGCTATAAATAAAAATGATAATAGTTTTTTCATATGGCTGTCCTACTTTTCATCTCCGTAATAATATCCGTATCCATATTTTTGTGAAGAAATGTCTACTTTATTTAATACAGCACCTAAAATATTAACACCTGTTCTTTTTAGATCGTTTACCGCATTACGAACTTGTTTTTTATGCTTTTCTTTACAAGAAATGACATATAAAGTTCCATCGCATAAGTTAGAAACAGGAATCGCATCGGCAACATATCCTATTGGAGGACAGTCAATAATAATATATTTATATTGTTGACGAGCAATTTCCATGAACTTTCTAAAACGATTCGAAGAAAGTACTTCGGTTGGATTTGGAACCTTTGTACCTGTCGTAATGACATCAAATGGATTTTCTTCTGGAGCAAATTGTAAATGAAATACTTCTTCGCGATAAGAAATATTCAAATTTTCGGATAACTCCGATAAGATATTACTTAATCCCTGGCTGTTAGATTTATTAATTTGTTTGTGAATACTAGGATTTCTTAAGTCACAGTCAATCAATAAAACGCCTTGATATTTAGCCGCAAACATTCTCGCAAGATTTAATGAAATGGTTGTTTTTCCTTCATTTTTTGTTGTCGAAGTAATATTGATAGCTTGAACTTTATCATCAAATTCCATAAATTCAATATTTGTGCGCAATTGACGATACACTTCATTCAAATCAAATTGATTCGCTTTTCTTCTTGAAAAATTGAAACGCTTTGCCATACTCATTACTCCTTCCCAGCTGGGATTGTTTCAGGAACTTCACAAAGAACTGGAATTCCTAAATACTTTTCAGCTTGATTTTTATTTTTAATACGATTGTCTGTTAAAACCGCAAGGGCTACATATAATGCATCAATGACCATACCTATAGCGGCTCCAATCGCGATATTCTTTTTTAAACTAGGTCCAACTGGAATATAGCTTAATTTTGGTGGGTTAACTACTTCAATGTTTTTTACATTCAAGTTGTCTTGCATTGTTTCAATAAATACTTTAATTGTACTGGAAACAATTTTTTTAGAAAGCTTTGGATCCTGTGTTTTTGCAGTAATTGTGATAATTTCTGTATCTTGCGTATTATCAATATACAAACAATCTCGTACAGATTCTGCAGAATTCATACCTGTCATTTCCGCTACCTTCAACATAATGTTATCTTGTGTTAATAATCCCATTACATTTTTTACTAATTTTGAGTTTACATTTAAGGAAGTATAATCGGCATTCCCACTTTCAGTAGTCAATGGTGTTAAGAAAATTGTTCCACTGCTTCCATATTGTGGTGCCATCACAAATTTAGTAACCGCAAAAGAAGCACCAACGAATACAACAATGACTAGAGCCAACGCAATAAATTTACTTCGAATAAAATTAAAAATCTCTTCTAAATCAATATTGATTTCGCTCTCGTCAAAGCTATTATCTAATTCCATAGTCGCAATATAGTCCTTGCGATTTTTACGATCTAATTCTTTTCTTCTAGACATATATTCTATCCCTTCTACCTTTGTAACGAGTGAACAAAGTAATATACTTTATTAATATACCATTTTTATTTCAACTTTTGAATAGAAGTGTGTATATTAACCAAGAAAAAAGAAGAGATTTTAACTTCTCTTCCCATTATTCATTATAAGAACTGATTAATTTTCCTTCTTCTGTTGTTACGGTCGCAAACTTTCTTCCATCATTCAATGTAATATGAACCGTAATCACATTTTCCTTATTCGGATCTTTCTCTATTGTATATTCTTTCATGAAACTACGATTCACGCCCCAGTTTGCCAAAGAATTATCCACAATTTTTTCTTCCAAAGCTGCATCGATAGGCGATTCGCTCTCTTCCTCTACTTTTTCTTCTTCCTCTTTTATTACCTTCGATTCTGGTAAAGCTTCTACATTACGGCTCTTGATAATACCATTTTCATCAACTTTAAAAGTATAATCGTTTGTATTAGAAATAAATTTAACCATATAACCGTCTTCTTTTTTTACTTCCGAATTACGAACTTCTTCCTTTTTATAACCTGCCGCATCCAGACAAACTTCCAATGCATCTTCTTCCGAAATAACTATCCTATTAGCACAACCTGCAAGCATGAATAGTAACATTGCCCCTAATATTATCTTTTTCATGAATTATTCCCCATTTATGTACTCTTTATCACCTATATTTTAATTGAAAATCAACAGAAAAGCTATTAATTTCAACATAAAAAATGTAATAATATAGTTAATACGCATTACCCGTGCTTTTCGCAATAGACAATAAATATATGATAGAAGGAGGCCGAAACAAAACTATGATAAATAAAAGAATGATTCAATTATTAAAACTCTCCCTGTCCATTTCTATGCTGCATTCAATTTTTTGCCCGCTTCCCATCTTTGCCCAAGAAGAGGAGCCTATAGAACAACAGGAAGAAAGCCAGGAAGACAATACGATAGAAGAAATAAACATCCTAGATGTACAACTTCTTCAAAGTGAAGAAAGCACTTCGATTCAAGTTCTTCTAGATCAAGAAGTCGATATACAACAGATCGTATTACTGGTTCAGGGAAACAATACACTTTATACCATCAACCATCCTAATCAGGAAGGATGTTACTATACCTTTACGATTGAATTAGATTCAGGAGAGTATAGAGCTGAATATCTAAAAATTGGAGAAACTACCCTATTTTTTGAAGAACCCCTTTCTTTTACCATAGAACAGGAAGAAGAAATTGAGGTTCAAAATTCCTATTATGGTCAATACGATGGCTTTGATTATACTGGACAGACTACCGATCCCGATCGATTAAAAGTTCTACAAAAAGGAAAAGATATTATCTCTTTTTGCTGGACTGCTCCTTTTGATATGCCAACCTGGAAAGATGAATATGGAGATCCAAGTATGTGTACCGATATTAATGGATATACAAGTTGGCAGTTCGAAGCCGGACACACCTATTCCGGGCTTCCTTATACATTAAATGCGACAGGAAGACAATACGATGATATAAAATGGAAAAAACTACTAGATAGTGGCAACTATACTTATAGTACATTTAGTGGAAATTATTCTTTTAGTGGAGGCATTACGGTCACTGACACTTCTATCAAAGGAACCGATTGCTCCGCTTTTGTGTCCACCTGTTTAAATGAAGTGGCACCTACACCCTTCTATTTTAGTACCTATCGAATGCTTCACGACTCCAGCTTTGTCAAAGTAACTGGATTTACCAGAGAAGAACGATTTAAAAACCTGCAGCCAGCCGATGTGTTGGTAAACGATTCTCATGCGATGTTGTATGTGGGAAGAGATGAAGATGGATA
>JAGHTX010000159.1 GCA_018065105.1 Bacillota bacterium | reverse complement strand
GTATAGGAAAGTCCCCAGGCTGCCATCCATTCCAGTTTTCTAGGCATGCGATCTTCGACACAAGATTCAATGACATTAAAATCAACCAATAAGAACAATGTCGCAACAAAGATACACAAAACACTTATTCCTATGCTGATTTCCGGTTTTGCCATAAACGCATCGACCATGCTCATATAAGGTCTTGTGAAAGGAATGATGTATAACACAAATCCTAAGGCACCAATTATTAAACACGCAAAGAAGAAGCTGGAAATAATGGATACGAATTTACGACTTGGACGGGCAATTCGAGTCGTATATAGAATCAACATGACAAATAGTAGAATCAAAGTAGCAGCCAGTGCAGCGATTCCGATCCATTGATATTCACTTCCTATATTTCCGGTAATAAATCCAATCATGTATCCCTGGCATAAAGCGTATAGTGTTCCTACTACGGGAATGGTTGCCCGAATTCCCCATGCAATCAATGGTAAGAATAGACTGATGAATGCACATACCGCAAAGGCAATTCCTTCGTATAGCGCAAAGTGAAAATGAAAGATTCCATTTTGCGCAGCTATATCCACAATTTGATCTTTTCCGGCTTGTGCTAATACATAAGGGTGTGCCACAAAATAAGCGACTACACCTACTACAGCTAAAATTAAAAAATACGTTGTTTTACGAGCAATCCCTCCATAGGTTGTCACTTTTGGGCTGTACCCAGCCAGTTCATCGGTTTTCTTTCGCATTTTACGAATCACTGGATTGCACAATCCTCTTGTTAATACTGACATATTATCTCTCCTTTTGTACGTACTATTTACAGATATTCTATCATGATACACATTTGTTATTCAAAATAGGTTTCGATTTCCTCCGTTTTATCATACGTTAAATCCCCAAAACAAGTCGCTTTCACAAAGATACAATCCACGGTATTGGAACGATTTTTGACTACTCTGGAAACATAGATACGAGCATTCCACTTTTCTTTGGGTTTCCAGCTTTCTTTGGCAATCGAATGCGTTTCCGTATTAAAAGAAACATTCAGGATTATATCTTTTAATTCCAGATTGGATTTATTTTCGATGGAGACATCTATACAAAAAGAATGTTGTTTTGTGTCATAGTCATATTCAATAGTACCTTTTACATAATCCTGAATGATTTGGTGAATTACTTCCTGTTCCAAAAATTCTCTGGCAATCTCAAAACGATATTCTTTGGGTACAATTAATTCTTCCTCTTCCACAAGTTGGAACATATTTTCAAAACGTTCCATGTATCCATGTCTCCACATTCGATTGAATTCTTCACTGCCATAATCCAGCTTTTCCAAAGTTTCCACTTGTTTCTTTAATCCATCGATATATGCCTGAAAACGTGGATTTTTAAATCGTTTCCCATCGTATTTCAATTCTTCTCTTTCCGCTTCCACACATTTAGAGTCAAAATAATACGTTTCTACTAAATGGGTGTTGGCAATACGATGCCTTTCCAATAAACAGGAAGCTAATAATTCCGAAAATTCTTCATCGTAGTACTTTACCTGACATGCACTACAAAGGAAGAATAAACAAATAGACAAGAATATAGATATAATTTTTTTCATTTTCCCTCCTTTTTTAAAAGGAGCACTCTAGTGCTCCCATGGTGCATATAATTCTAAAGTATTTCCTTCGCTATCCAATATTTCCACAACCATGTTCTTTCCAATTTTTGTTAGAGGAAAGGTAATGGTCTTATCTATTAGTTTTTCCTGTAGAAGGTTCACACTTTCAAATTCAATACTTGGAAGACAGCTATTTCCATACTGGTGTGCTTCCTTTTTCTTTTCGAACGCGAACAATCCAAAACGGAAACCCTCTAGATCAAAGACACTATAGATTTCATCTTTCAAACTCACCTTTTGATCGAATAGCGCTCCATAGAAACGAATGGCTCTTTCCATATCTCTTACACAAATGTATAGAGATTGAATCTTACAAGGCATAAAATTACTCCTTGATGGTAATAACGGGACGAATTCCAATCACAACCCCAGGAACGCCTGGTACATATGTTACCAGTTTTCCTTCTTTGTTGATGACGATTGGAAATTGATTTTTGTCGTTACAAGAACGAGTATTGTAGGCAACCTGCGCATTTTCATTAAATGAAGCCATTTCGTTTAATACATATTGGCTTGGAGTGGCAATGGCCTTGTTGACATCTTCAAAGAATTGTTCATATTCCTGCACACTGATGGAATACACAAAATCGTTTGTGTTGTTTTCTTTGGCTGTACTCTCTTTTTCTCCTTTCAGAGTAAACGAATAGCTTGCGTTATCTAACGTTGTTTCAATGATTTGGTCACGTTCTTCTTTAGTAAACGCATTTTCTATAAATTCATTATTTAACCAATATCTTTCGGAACTGTTTTCCCAGGAACTGTCAAAAAACTGTGCTTCGTTATTCATCGTAAGAACGGTTTCCAATTCTAAGATATTTTGACTAATTAGAGTAACCTTGCTATCTTCGTCATTTAGAACGATCCATTCAATGGGTTCGGCTCCATTTTCTAAGTCACCATCTTGTTCATAGCTTCCTAGACGAATGGTATCGCCCGAACTATATTTAGATACTTCTTCTTTCTTTTCTTCTTTAATTGTATTTTCATTTTGTCCGGCTTGTGAACATCCAATTAGGGATAAGCACAAACACGGAATGATTAATCTTTTCATATATAAATCTCCTCATACTTACGGTAGTGTCGAAAATCGCCATTTTCGATACAAATACATCTACCCAATAATTTGTTTTATTTTTACGGTTTTTATACCGTTTATACCTTATTTTTTACTTTTATTATTTAATCTTTTCTATGTACATCCACTACTATTGCGTTAAGGCGAACTTCGTGAGCCGTTCGAGAGTTTTCCATGCTCGA
>JAGHTX010000136.1 GCA_018065105.1 Bacillota bacterium | reverse complement strand
ATGAATTATGATCCAGATGAACTTGTTAGAAAAAGCAGAAATGTTTATACAACAAAAACGCATGGCTCACTAAATATTAAAACAAATGGTTTATGGTATTGGTGGTCACATGGTATCGGTGGTAAAAGTGCATTTCAATATTTTAGAGATGTTGAAGGTGTACCATGGCAGGATGCTGCATTATATCTAAAAAGATTGATGGAACAGCTTCCTCCTAAACCGTGTGCATGTGCTATTCTATCTTCTCAAAGATCATTTTCTTTACCACCAAGAAATGGTGATGATGAAATCGTAAAAAATTACCTAATTAATGAAAGAAAAATTGATAGAAGCATTGTAGAAACATGTATTCGAAAACAGTTGATCTATGAAACTTTGAATGAACATGCAGCTGCATTTGTTGGATGTGATGTGCATCATTTTCCAAGATTTTGTTGTTTAAGGGCAACAGATGATAAATGGAAAAAAGATGTTTATGGAAGTGACAAGCGATTTAGTTTTCAAATTCGTAATAATAAAAGTACGATTCTTCATGTATTTGAATCTCCTATTGATCTATTGTCTTATATGACAATTCAAAAATTGAATGGAAAAGAAGTTTGGAATCAAAATTATCTTTCTATTGATGGAGCAACTGGATTAGGCGTAGATATTAAAGATGGAAATATTCCAATTGCATTAGAACATTTTTTAGAAAACAACAATGTGAAATATATCAATCTTCATCTGGATAATGATCGTGCTGGAAAAGATACAACAAAGAAAATTCAATATGTATTAGATGGTCAATATGTTGTATTTGATGAATCTCCAACAGGTGTCAAAGATGTAAATGAATTATTGGTAAAATTGAAGATGTAATGAGATAATTTACTTGGTAATTTATGAAGGAATCTAAGATGAAATATTTGTCTTTGATAACAAAATATATTGGTTAAATAGGTTACAAGAATTGAATTCCTAATAGAGGTGCTTATGAGAGAAATATTGATAGAAATTCAAGCAGGAACTGTTATGAGAAATCGTTTTGCTTCTTTTATGGGTTTAGATAAATACAAATATATAATGGAGCATGTATACATTACAGATGTTTCAAAAGATAAAGAATTCCAAAAAGTATTTAGCAATTTCTACGGATTATCTAGATCAGGAAAAGAATGGGAAGAAAAGTTTTATAATTTATTTGAAACTTATAAGAACGGAAACAAAAACTATGCATTTTTATTAAAGGAACTGTCAAATAGGACTGGAAAACTGGAAGCATCTTTCGCAAGTAAAATATGTGCAACTCTAGATCCAAATATGCCTATTCTTGATAGATTTGTATTGCAGAATTTGAATTTAAAACTTCCGTATCCCGAAAGCAAAAATAGAATTGAAAAGACAATTTCTATTTATAATGAAATACAAAAATGGTATGAGGAATATTTGGAAACTGATAATGCTAAAGAATGTATAGCGTTGTTTGATAAAATATTTCCGGATTATAAATGGGTTTCAGATGTAAAGAAAATTGATTTTTATCTTTGGAGTATGCGATAGAGGAGAATAATATGTTTACACCAGATGTTATTGAACAGTTACAATACTATGTCTATAGATTAATTGATCCAAGATCAGGACAAACATTTTATGTAGGTAAAGGAAAAGGAAACAGAGTTTTTGCACACGTAAATGATGCATTAAAAGATTATGACAATACTTCTTATGAAGACAAAGATGAGGATGATGTATCTTCGAAGATTCAACAAATTAGAGATATCAGAAATGCTGGGTTGGAAGTTATCCATGTAATTCAAAGATATGGATTAAGTGAAAGAGAAGCATTTGAAGTTGAAGCTGCATTAATTGATTGTTTTCCTGGATTAACAAATATTCAAGGTGGACATTCATCAGAACGAGGAGTTAATAATGCAGATGTGATTCAAAGAAACTTATCTTTAGAAACATATGAAGAAGTAGATTTTAAATATATCATCATAAAAATTAACAATAGCGTTTTAGAGAGCAGAGAAGGAAATGTATACGAAACATGTCGTTGTGCATGGAAGTTGAACTTGAATAGAGTAAAAAAATATAAGTATGCATTAGCTGCTTTGAATGGTGTCGTAGTCGGTGTTTATGAAATTGATCATTGGCAACCTGATCATTTAGGAGAAACAAATAGATTAGAATTTGTTGGAAAAGAAGCTAGTGATGACATTAAAAAATTGTTTTTGAATAAACGTATTCCTGAAAAATACAGAAAGAAGGGAATGGCATCCCCAGTTTTATATCATGATTAATAAGGAAGTGAGATTTTGAATATTTACAAAATTGAAATAACAGAAACGCTTCAAAGACAAATTGAAGTTGAAGCAAATTCAAAAGAAGAAGCTGAAAGAATCGCAAAACAAAAATATCAAAATGAAGAAGTTGTATTATCTTCAGATGATTATGTTGATACGAGTATTTCGGTGATTGAACAAAGACAAAAGAAGAAATATATGGAGAGGTAAATTGAATTTATCTCTCCTTTAATTTTGGAGGATTAGAAAATGAGACAAAGTGAAGTTGAAAGATTAAGAGAACAATTTCCAAAAGGAACAAAAGTGAAATGTATCCATATGAATGATCCATATCATCCAGTACCATCAGGAACTATCGGTGAAGTTGATCATGTGGATGACGGTGGAACGATTCATACAAGGTGGCAAAATGGTTCAAGTCTTGGATTGATTCCAGGAGAAGATCTATTTCAAAAAGTCAGTGAACCAACAAAGAAAAAGTCGAAAGGACAAGAAAGGTAAATCAAAAAAATGAAGAAAGTAGATTTTGTATTAAAGACAGAACGATGGTTGGTACAGAATGATGTGATTGATTTTGAATATCAGAAATCAGCTACACAGGCTACGAAAATTGATATCAATCAATATATCAATTCGGTAAAAGGAATGTTGTTGGATAAAGCTCCAGACCTATATCCAACTTTTAAAATGATGATTAAAGAAAATCGAGTAAGAGGTATGCAACGATGAATAAACAATTAGAATCTGATATCAAAAAACTTGAATCTAGAAAAGAAAGAAACCTAAAACGCAAATCTGAATTAGAACAGGAAGTAACACAAATTGATTTAGAATTGAGAAAATTGTATTCTTTAAAATCAAAACTAGATAAAGCAGAATCTGAAATTGAAGAATATTATTCAATAGGAGAAAATTCGTCTTCGGAAGAATAAGATTGTCTTGTATTGTAGCAAGCACTGAATTTGGATATCCAATCCAATTCGCTTGTTAGGGAATATCCCTAATACCCTGTGTTTATACGAAGATTGTGTCTGTTAACTGTTAACTGTAGAGTATTTAATTGAAATGCGGTAAAATAACATATATACCGTAGATAAATAAAAAACAAGAAAATTCAGAATGTAATTTGACGGATTAAATTACTCAAAATCTAGGTTATTTGGACAGATTATTTTATAAATATGAATAAATCGATTAATATTTAATTAGGGTATTAATCGATTTTTTATTTTGAACTAAAAAAAGAAGTAAAGATTCCGTCTGGCAAACTGTATCTTTACTTCAACCCACTTAGGTCACTTATATGGTAAATGATAATGAATACTTTTTCAATGTGACAGAAGAAAAAGACATTGTCGAAAGATATAAGGAGCCTTTGTATTATAGCTATCGTTGTCCAGTATGCGGATCAAGGCATATTGTGAGAAATGGAACCTATATTCGAAAGGCTCTTTATTTTGATGGTAAAACTGTTCAGTGCAAGGCAATCACAATACAAAAGTTTCTTTGTAGAGATTGTAACCATTCATTTCATGATGTTCCTGTCTTCCTGAGTCCGTGCAGCAGATTTTGTATAGGTATGATAATATCTATACTCTTTTTTGATGGAAGCGTTCGTTCAACAGCCAAGAAATTTGATGTTTCTAGAAGTGTAGTACGAAGATTCAAATTTGTTTGGAGACATGAAAAGAGAAAGATTGAAAGTTTAAAAATAGAGGCATGGTCCTATAAAAATATCATAGAACAATATAAACATAAATTCGGATATCCTCCGTTTTCTACATCAACGAATCTGGCCACTGTTTGACTTTATCAGCCTTTTGTATATTTGATACGGAGGTAGAAAAGAAATGAAAAATGATGATTTGGCCTTGTTCAGATATTCAATAATTGGTCCGTGGATCAATGGAACATCTGGATGTGATAGTATTAATTCATTTTGTAAGAATGCTGCGAAAGAAAAATATTATTTTTGTGGGAAATATTATGTATTCTCATTTTCAACTTTAGAAAAATGGATTAAGAGATATTCAAAAAATGGTTTTGATGGTTTAAAGGACAAGAAAAGAAATGACAAAAATAAGCCAAGGGTAATGGATGATGATATAACGATTCGTATCATAGATTTAAAAACCCAGTTTCCTAGAATGACAGGAACATCAATCTATAAGAAACTGGTGGAGGAGCATTATATTGATGAGAATGAAATAAGTGATAGAAGCGTTAGACGTTTTATTGAAAAACAGGATTTCACAAAGCTCACAACTCCAAACGAAAGAAAGAGCTATGCGTTTGAACACCCAAACGATTCCTGGCAGACAGATACTACCAGTGGTCCCTATATTATTATCAAGGGATTGAAATATAAAACATATATTATTGTTTTCATTGATGATCATTCAAGGATGATAGTTGGCTGTAGAGCGTTTTTCAATGACACGGCAATTAATATGCAGGAAGTCCTAAAGGAAGCAATATTAAATAACGGTATTCCAAGACAGATATATGCAGATAATGGTGGTCCCTATTCAAATAAGCAGCTCGAAATAATATGTGCAAGGCTGGGAATTGTATTAAGAAATGCACGACCATATGATCCGCAATCAAAAGGAAAAGTCGAAAGATTTAATCGAAGTATGAAGGATAGATGGATGAACACAATTAACTGGAATGAAATTGAAAGCCTCGAAGATCTGAACAATAAATTGGAAGCTTATATAACGGAATACAATAAGACAGTTCATACAACCACTAATAAAACACCAGCTGATATGTACTTTGAAGCGGATTTTGAAGTTAGAACAATTACTAAAGAAGATGCAGATATAAAATTTAGACATACGATCACAAGAAAAGTGAATAATACAGGATGTATCAGTATTGAAAAAAGAAAATACGAACTAGATTACAGCCTGGCAGGCAAGAAAATTGATATCACATATGATCCATGGAATCCAGAAATTATTTACTATAACGAAAAGGCATATACATATCTTGATGAAGTCAAGAACTCAAAGAAAAAGCGAAAGAAGAATATCGATTATTCAAAGATCGTGAATAAGGAAAATGAGGAGATCTTAGAGTATGAACCTGAATGAGTATTATGGATTTGTTTCTAATCCCTTTGGCAAATACATTGATATGGATAAGGTGTATGAAAGTAACGACTATAAGCAGGTATACAACAGGATGCACAGCGTAATTGATTGTGAAGGAATTGGACTTGTCACTGGTAAAAGTGGTGTTGGAAAGACAACTATCATCAAAAGCTTTATAAGCAGATTATCGGAAAAACATAAGATAATCTACGTACAGGGAGCACAGATGAGCGTGTTTGACTTTTATCATACTGTGTGTAATCAGCTGGATATAAAGATAAGCGATTGTCATAAAATCAGGATGATAGAGGATATACAGCAGGAGCTTGTAGAACTTAAAAGAAACGGTATCAAGGTAATGGTGGTACTAGATGATGCGCAAGAACTTCCATCCGCAATAATACAGGAACTAAGAGTGTTCTATGATTATGGATTGAAAGAAGCGGCATCTATCGCACTAATTATGGTGGCACATACAGATTTCAGACATACGTTGCGTAAAGAAAAATATGAGACGCTCCATAATAGGATCATCGCAAATTATGATTGTGATGGATTAAGCTATAACGAAATCAAGGAATATATTGAAAACAGAATAAGATCGGTAGATGGGAATACAAATCTTTTTAACGAAAGAAATTATATAAATATCAATTCATGTGCTGATGGAAATCCAAGACGATTGAATACATTGATGAACAATGTACTGATGGTTGGATATCTTGATGAAAAGAAAGTGTTTGATGCACAAATGATAAAGCGAGCAAAGGACGAAATGGAAATATGATGAAAATAGAGGACATAATAAAATTGGCAGAGTATCTTTCAAAAAGAGATGATGATTATTTTGAAGGCGAATTAAATAATATATGTGATAGATTGACAGATATCTGTTATGAATTAAGAAAGCTTAATGAAGCAATTAATCCTACTACAGAAGAAGACCTACCTTTTTAGAAATGTGCTTGAAATGCACATTTTTTTATGATTTTTATAAAATAATTTGTCCAGCGCTTATAAAATAATTAGTCCAAAATCTTCGTAAAATAATTTGTCCAAGCAAAAATTTTAGTAAAATTCTTAAATTTATGGATAGAATTTGATGATTATAGAACTGAAAAGAATGAAG
>JAGHTX010000209.1 GCA_018065105.1 Bacillota bacterium | reverse complement strand
ATCCAGTCAGGTTCGAATTCTGCCATTACAGCAGCACCTTTCATAACTGTTGTTACAGATGGATCTGGTTCGATTCCTTCAAATAATTTAACTTCCATACCAGCTTCTTCTAAGTAAGCTTGTACTTTTTGTAGGAATCCTCCACGTTTCATGGAACCACCACCTACACAAACGATGGCTTTTTTACCTTTTAATGTTTTTAAAGCTTCTAAAGCACCTTCACCATGGTAAAGATCTCTAGGTAATGTAAATCTTTGCATAATTTTCCTCCTATAGAATATACACTACGTCTATATTACACCTATTAAATCGCTTTCAAAAGCATAACTTGTGTAATATAGGACAATTAATGATAAAATAAATTTGGTGATGCAGTATGTTAATTAGAGAAAAGTTTGAAACCCACAGTTTTTCCAATACCGAAAGACTCATTATAGATTTTATTTTAGAAAAACGCTTTGAAATCAAAGAAATGACCACAAAAGATATCGCCAATGCGACCTTCTCTTCCCCTTCCACTTTAATTCGTATCGCTCACAAGATGGAATTTTCTGGATGGAATGAATTAAAAGAAGCCTATTTAAAAGAAGAAGAATACTTGGCCAGTCATTTTAATGAGATTGATGCCAATATGCCCTTCACGGCCCAGGACTCATTGGTCTCTATTTCCAATAAAATAGCTCGATTAAAAGAAGAATCCATTGAAGATACATTAAGCCTGATTGATTATGAAAATCTACAAAAAGCAATCGATCTAATAGAAAAAAGTAGTGGGATCCAAATTTTTGCGATATCCAACAACATCAATCTGGCAAAAGAGTTTCAACACAATATGTCCAGACTTCAAAAACGCGTGGATCTGATGTCCAGTCAGGGAGAATATACATACGCTGCTATGAATATGGATCCAACGATGTGTGCCATTCTAATCTCCTACTCCGGAGAAACAACCATTCTAGCCAATGTATCAAAAATCTTAAACGCAAGAAAGATTCCATATATCGCCATTACCAATATCGGAGATAACACCATCTCCAATAACAGCGATGTAACTTTACGAATCACTACCCGTGAAAAGATGTACTCAAAAATCGCAAACTATTCCACATCCACTTCAATCTCGTATTTACTTGATGTTCTTTATTCTTGTATTTTTGCTCAGGATTACGAAAAGAATCTAAAGTTAAAAATGCGAAATTCAAA
>JAGHTX010000126.1 GCA_018065105.1 Bacillota bacterium | reverse complement strand
ATATAGGTGTACCTCGTTTCTACATCTATAATGTCCATCTGAATTTGACACATTTAATGTCATTTATACAACAAACTCACTAAATCGCTAGTTAAGCCTTTTATATCGGCAAGTTTTATCCTTACAGTTTGCACACTGAATGGTCTTATTGGATCCGAACCAAAATCTTTCTGGGTATTTGGCATAAATGAGTTCCCAACGAATCAATACAATTAGAGAAGTAAAGAACAAGGACCAGCTGAAGAAATTGCGAATAAACAACATAGGGGTAAACATCATAAAATGTCCCCAGTCAAAAATTCGACAATTGACACAACATCGATTTTTCATGATATATGTCTGGAAAGGACAGAAGAACAGGATACAAATATAATCACTTAAGAAATAGAATACAGTCAACATCAATAAATCAGCGCTGTCAATCAATTCCATGACATATAGGAATCCAAAAATCGCATTGAAACAAAGCCAAATAAGAAGGACCAGCCAGGCTTTATAATTTTGATCCTGCACAAACTTCAAAAGATTTAAGGCGCTATAATTTGGAACTTCATGAAAGTTCTTTTCTTGGCTCTTTCCCCATGCCATCGAAATAATTTCTTTGGGACGAATGTGACCAATCATCATAATCATGAATCCTAGCCAAAGAACATGAAGAGGAGTTATCCCAAATGTAAACTTTCGTGTCATCATATCGACCAAAATGTCTTTACGAATCAAATATATCAATAATATAAGTAAAAATATCGAAAGTCGGAAACAAAAATTAATTAAATAGTGCCGCTGCATCAGCGTTTTAACCAAAGGACTTTTGTTTGTTTTCATAATAACCTCATCTCATCACTTACGTATCTTAACACTGTTTTGTTAAATTATTATCAATAATGCTCAAAAAATATAAAAAAAGATAGAATTATTTGGATTCTATCTTCATATTTGTACTTTTTTCTTTTTTGTAGAAGTAGAAACAGAGAATTCCGGAAAGTAGAGAACCAAGCCCAGGGGCCCATCCCATAGGATATAGAGTCTGTGGCCACCAAACGCTGGCAAAATAGGCTCCAGGAATTCGAATAGTAAAAATGGAAATAATGTTGTGGATAAAAGACAATCCAGATTTATGGATTCCACAAAAGTATCCGCTGAAACAAAAGTGAATACTCGCAAAGAATGTATCAAAGACGTACGACCTTAAATACTCACTTCCAGCCTGTATAACTTGAAAGTCTTTCGTGAAAAGGCCAACGATGTTTGGCGCAAAGATTTGACAGAACAGAGCAATACTTATTCCCCATAAACAAGCAATACCCATACCCGTAAATAATCCCTGAACAGCCCGTTCTTTTTGATGGGCTCCCATGTTCTGTGCGGTCATGGTTGAAATCGTGGATAAGAAGGCAGAAGGAACTAAGAAGAAAAAACTGATAATTTTTTCTACAATACCTACACTGCTGCTCGCAATCAATCCACGTGAATTGGCAATCATAGTAATGATTAAGAAGGAAACCTGAATCAATCCATCCTGGAAAGCGATAGGTGTTCCCACATCGAGAATTTTCTTATTCAGAAGACGATTCCAGCGAATATCTCTAATGGAAATACGCACTCCCAAATTTAATCGTTTCATCATGATTAAGGAAATCAGTACGCTTACCCCTTGTCCTAAAATGGTTGCTAAGGCAGCTCCAAAAGAAGACAGGTGTAGAGTACCAATAAAGAAGTAATCTAAAATCAGATTGATTCCGCAGGCAATTGCGACAAAATACATGGGACGCTTAGAATCCCCTAATCCACGGAAAATGGCCGATATGATGTTGTACGCAACGATTAGAGGAATTCCCATAAAACAGGTCTGCAAGTATTGAATCGTCGAATCTAACGCTTCTATAGGTGTTTGAAGTACTATACAAATCGGCTTTGTCAAAAGAAATAAGAGAAGAGTCAATCCAAGAGAAATTAGACCAAATAGAACAATTGTAGTCCCAATCGTTTCATGAATTTCTACTTTTTTATTTGCCCCTATGCAATGTCCGATGTGAATGGTTACTCCCATCGCAAAGCCAACAATAATGACGGTGACCATGTGCATGAACTGTGAACCGATCGCAACTGCAGCTGTGCTGCTCGCTTTTTCAAACATTCCCACGATCATCAGGTCGGCCATGCCATAGAACGTTTGTAGAAAACAAGAAAACAAATATGGAATCGCAAAAGAAATCAAACCTTTCGTGATGCTTCCATAAAGTAGGGTATTATTCTTCTCCATTTTCTGCTTCCACTTTCTTTATAAAACGAATACTAGGGGTTGTTTCGATGGCTTCACGAATCATGCGAGCATAAGCGGCACAACCATCCCCAGTAGGATGTGTTTCATCTGCACTCAAGTATTCTGGATGAACGCTTGCGATACTATACCAGTCTATACGATGTACATTTGGATGCGCGGCAACCATTTGATCAATATACACGTTGTTTAGTTCAATCCATTCTACATATGGATCGTATGTATTCACAAAGAAGATATCAATGTCTTCTCCTAACATTTGAAGTACAGTTTCGGTGTGTTCCGAATATAAAGGTCCGTTAGTACCCAAGGCAATAACGACTGTGCTATGAATATTTCCTTGTGCTCCATAAACTTGAAGCAAAGGTGGAGCTGCGGAAATATAACGACTAACTTGTCCATCGACAATGCATCCAGGAAGTTCTTGATACACGTTTTCCCAACATCCTAATAAAATGGAATCTCCAATCAACAGAACCCCTTCTTTTGAACAGTAATCGCCTTCTTCTGGAACGATTTCTTTCTTTTTCTGTTCTTCCTGCATTTCTTTTTTCTTTTCTTCCATATTCTTGGCATCTTCTTCCAACTTTTGTTGAAGTTCTTCCATAGCTTCCTTTTTCTCGTTATTCGCAGTAAGTAAACCATATCCACCAAATCCCATAGTAATCGCAACACCTGCACAAAGAAGAAGGACAAAAATATTTTTGTAGCCTTTTTTAGTATCTAACATTCGATCCAAAAGGAAGGCAAGAAGTAAAGTAATCAGAATTTCAATGATCTGATAAAAAGGAATGGAAGTTAACTTCATCTGAATAAAGAAGAAAAGGACAGGGTATTGCCATAAATAAATACTAAAGCTGTGTTTTCCGATCCATTGTAAAGGAAGTTTTTCCATCCAGTATCCAATCTTAAAGCTTGGATTGCTGATAAAGTAAAGCTGAAGGGCAAAAATTAAAGTAAGCAGTAACATACCGCCTTGATACAATACTGGATTTTGCCCATCTATTAGGACAAAAGAGATAAAGGTAATCACAAAACTTAAAAGAATAGAAACATCTGCCATTATCTGAATAGAAGTTGAAACAATTCTTTTTTTATTCGAATATAGAAATCCCAGACTGGATCCTAACAATAGGGCAAAAACACGCGTATCGCTACCATAGTACAAACGGGTAACATCTTGATTGGGATCAAATAAATAAATCATCCAGCCAGCCGAAACTAGAGAAAGAATAAACAAAATTATAGCGTATACTTTAGAACCATTTATTTTCCTAAATCCCTTATATAACAAGAAAAGAAGTGGCCATATTAAATAGTATTGCAGCTCAATACCCAAAAACCAAAAATGGGTAAAAGGAGAGTTGTTGAAGGATTTCGCAAAATAGTCAGCATTGGTTGAAATTTGCCACCAGTTGTTGTAGCCGGCAACAATCGACAACACTTCTTCTTTCATACCGCTAAGTACATTTGGACACAAAAAGAAACAAAGTCCACAAGTCAAAAAAATCACCACAAGTAAAGCAGGATAGATACGTTTTATACGTTTCTTAAAATACTGTAGTAAGTTAAATTCTTTTTGACTGGTATTCGCTAAAAGAAATCCAGTTAACACAAAAAACATGCAGACACCCAAATATCCTCCTTTAAAAATTCCAGGATAAATATGAAATAGAGTGACCGCAATAATCGCAAGGGCACGATACCCGTTTAATCCTTTAATATATTTTTTATTCATAATCATTTTCTCTTTTCCAATAAACAATAAAAATTATAGCACTGAAATAGGTAGATAGAATATAAAAATGATTATAATTATTCACTTTTTATTAATCACAAAACCAAGAGTGTTTATCGGCTTTTTCTTGTTTTCTGATACAATATTTTTAAGTAGGAATGTAAATGTATGACAAGAAAAGAAAGTATAAAAAATATGACTTTGGAAGATAAAATTGCGCTATGTTCGGGTGCTGATTTTTGGCACACAAAAGTGTTTGAACAATATGGTATTGAAAAAATCACCATGTCCGATGGACCACATGGCTTACGCAAACAAGAAAATGCCAGTGATATGTTAGGACTCAACCGTTCTATACCTGCTACTTGTTTTCCAACCGCGTCCCTTAGCGCCTGTTCTTTTGATACGGCTCTATTAGAAGATGTGGGAGAAGCCATTGCCAAAGAAGCCATCCGGAACGATGTTCAAGTGGTCTTAGGGCCTGGAGCCAACATTAAAAGAAATCCATTGTGTGGAAGAAACTTTGAATATTTTTCCGAAGATCCCTATTTAACAGGAGAACTGGCTGCTTCGTATATTAGAGGGGTAGAAAAAACAGGAATTGGCAGCTCTTTAAAACACTTTGCCTTAAATAATCAGGAATATAAAAGATTTAGTTCCAATAGTATGGTAGATGAAAGAACTATGCGAGAAATCTATTTATCGGGTTTTGAAAAAGCCATTCAAAAAGGAGAGCCAAGTACGGTAATGTGTTCCTATAATAAAATCAATGGAGTGCATGCCTCCGACCATAAAGAATTACTCACCGATATTCTTCGAAAAGAATGGAATTTTGATGGAACGGTGATAACCGACTGGGGGGCTATGAGTAATCGCATCCTCGCTTTCCAGGCAGGATGTGATCTATCTATGCCTGGAGGCTCTGCTTTTATGGAAAAAGAGTGTCTACAAGCAGTTAAAGAAGGAAGACTAAAAGAGGAAGATATTGATGCTTCGGTAGAAAGAATTATAAAGCTAGTCCAAAAAAAGAAACCAGTTTCTGTAGAAGAAGATATTCTAGAAAAGAACTATATTCTTGCTAAGAAAGTTGCACAAGAAAGCGTGGTTCTTCTAAAAAATGAAGATATTCTTCCATTAACCAACCAGGAGTCCGTTTTATTTATCGGAGAAATGGCAAAGAATATACGCTATCAAGGAAGCGGAAGCTCTCATATCAATCCATACAAGTTATCCAATGTACTAGATGCTGCACCTAATTGTAGATATATACCGAATTTGGAACAAGAAGACTGGATAGAATATGTGAAACAGGCGGATACGATTGTTTTGTTTGCCGGACTTACAGATGCCTATGAATCCGAAGGTTTTGATCGAAAACACATGAAGATGCCAGAAGAACATGTTCAAATGATAGAGACAGTATGTAAAAACCATTCTCATGTAGTAGTGGTATTGATGAGTGGAAGTGTTATAGAAATTCCCTGGCAAGATCATGTAAAAGGAATTCTTTATGCAGGTCTTTCCGGAGAAGCGGGTGGTGAAGCGATTGTGGATATCCTATTTGGAAAAATCAATCCAAGTGGAAGATTGGCAGAAACATGGCCTGTTGTATATGAAGACTGTATAACTTCTTCCTATTATGGAAACAAGCACCCACAATATCGAGAAGGCATTTATGTAGGCTATCGCTATTTTGATAAAGTCGAAAAAAGAGTACAATATCCATTTGGGTACGGATTAAGTTACACACACTTTTCTTATAGAAACTTAAAAGTAAAAAAAGGAAATCCAATTCAGGTTTCTTGTACCATTACCAACGATGGAAACAGAAGTGGTAAAGAAGTTGTGCAATTATATGTACACAATGCGGATACGATGAAATATCGGGCTATTCGTGAGTTAAAAGGATTTTGTAAGATCGAATTGGCTCCTAAAGAATCTAAAGAAATTACTTTTGAACTGACAGAAAGGGATTTTTCTATCTGGCAACAAGGTTGGCAAGTTGTACAAGGAAACTATCAAATTGAGGTGGGAAAAAGTTCCAGGGATATTCAATGCAGCCAGACAATTTTTATGGAAGGCATAGAAGTTAAAGAAAGCCCATCCTGGTATACAGAATTAGAAGGAATTGTTAGCTCGGAAGATTTTAAAATCATATATTCAAAAGATATTATCGAAGATTCGTATAAAAAAGGAAGCTTTACGATGGAAAATTCTGTTCTAGAAATGAAGAACGATTCTATATGGATGAGATGGATGTATACTTTTATTGGTATTTTTATTTCCAAAGGAATAAAAGGACCAAAAGACGAATCCAACCCGGAATACAATTTAATGATGACCAGTGCTACCGATTGTTCCTTGCGTTCTATGAAAATCAACGCAGGAATGAACAATGGAATCTTTGAAGGATTGTTAGAACTGGCCAATGGACATTTTATAAAAGGGATTCTAAAAATGATAAAAGGATAGAAAGATATGGGTTTATCTTTCTTTTCTTTTTCTTTTTTGGTAGAATACGAACATTGCGAAAAAAAGGAGAAAAAATGAACGAAGAAGCATTTTCAGAATATACATATGAAGAACTAGATATAAACCCCATTTTAAAACGTGGGGTTATGTCGATGGGCTTCGAAAAATTAACACCTATCCAGGCCCAGGCGATTCCTCTTTTATTGGAAGGCAAAGATGTAATTGGACAAGCCCAAACAGGAACTGGAAAAACCGCTGCATTTGGTCTACCCATTTTAGAAAAAGTGGATCCAGAATTTAAGAATGTACAAGCCCTTATTTTGTGTCCAACCCGTGAACTTGCCATGCAGGCAGCGAACGATTTACGCGAGTTCTCAAAGTTTATGCAGGGAATCAAGGTATTGCCTGTGTATGGTGGGCAAGAAATTGATAAACAAATTCGTGCTCTAAAAGGGGTACAAGTGGTAGTAGGCACTCCAGGACGAGTCATGGATCATATGCGTCGTCATACAATCAAGATGAAGTATGTCAATATGGTTGTATTAGATGAAGCAGATGAAATGTTGAACATGGGATTTAGAGAAGATATGGAAGTAATCCTAGGAGCTATTGATCATCCTCATCAGACGTGTTTATTTTCCGCTACCATGCCACAACCTATTTTAGATATCACACATCAATATCAAGACAATCCTGAGTTTATTAAGGTCACAAAAAAAGAACTGACTCTGGATACCATTGAACAATATTACTATGGAGTAAAAAAAGAGTTTAAGTACGAAGCAATCAAGCGATTATTATCGCATTATCAATACAAGCGCTGTATGGTATTCTGTAACACCAAATCCATGGTAGATGAATTAGCTAAAAAACTTCAAAAGGATGGATTTAGTGCCGATGGACTTCATGGGGATCTAAATCAGAAACAAAGAGATTTTGTGATGAACAGTTTCCGCAATGGCATGTTAGATATCTTTATTTGTACAGATATCGCAGCTCGAGGAATCGATGTGGACGATGTAGAAGCTGTTATCAACTTTGATGTTCCACAAGAATTGGAATACTATGTACACCGCATTGGAAGAACGGCTCGTGCAGGAAAAGAAGGGGTTTCGCATACCCTATGTACAAGTAAGGATTTCAAACGTCTTCGTCAGATTGAAGAACATTGTCATACACAAATGATGGAAGCCTTGATTCCTAGCTTTGAAGAAATTAACGAAGCGCAGGAAAAAGCCACTTTAGAAAAAATTTTAAGAGCACACGATGAAGGGAACACAAAAGATTATATTTCTCTGATTTATCGTTTCTGTAAGACCAATCAAATCAGCATTGAGCAATTTGCCGCAGCATCTTTTAAACAACTTTTAGGAAATGAAATTATGGGAGAAGATATTGAAGTAAATCTTCCAGAAAAGAAAAAGAAGGAAAGAAAACCGGCAAACAATAAACCACCGAAACCTTCTAAGAAATTAGAAAAGAAGATGGAAAAACGTAGAAGAAAGAAAAAATAAAAGAGGTTACTCTACAACTTGTAGAGTAGCCTTTATTGTTTTTAAGATTTCTGTTTCAACATCTTCAATTTGATTTAGACACCAAAGAATACCACCACCGAAGCATACCATCTTACAAGTCTCGTATAATTCTTCTGCATCATTCCTATTTTGGATTTGTTTCATATCCTGTGCTTTTCTTATCAAGGCAATGGAAACTTCTTTTAACAGCTTGTTGTCATCAAACGAGTTATTATTGCCATTTAAATTAGAAATGTAGAGCTGTGCATATAAATCTTGTCCAAATATCTGCATACGATCGATCACGATTTGAAATACCGATAATAAGCTATCGACATGGTTGTTAGATTGGGCAATTTGTACAACCAATTGAATTAGATCGTCATCAATGTCATCAAAATAATACGCTAATAAATCTTCTTTTGAATTCACGTAACGATAAAAAGTTGTTTTCGTGATGGAACAGGCTTCACAAATATCCAAAATGGTTGTTTCTTTGTATCCCTTTTCCTTAAAAAGGGTATATGCATTCTTAATGATATTCTTTAATACATTCTTATTCATAGTACCTATTAGTATATCATAGAATGATAGATTTTTAATAATTGAATATGTTACCGCGGTAACATATAATATAACTAAAGTAACACACGGGAAACATGAATAAAAATAGAATGGTGATTTTGTATGTCTGATCAATAATAAGACATTTTTTTATCAAATCTATTTTTAGGTTTCAAAGGAGAAAAAAATATGAGTTATGAAAAATTGTTTACTCCATTTAAAATTGGAAAAATGGAAGTAAAAAACCGTATTGTTATGTCCCCTATGGGAACAAACAGTGCTTTAGCGAACGGACGTAAGATGGACAATGAAATTGACTACTTCATTGAACGTGCTAAAGGTGGAGCTGGTATGATCATCATGGGATGCCAGCCACTAAATGAAAAAATAGCCCAAGGATCTATGGAAGGGTACATGGATTCCTTTACTGTATTGCCATCTTTAACCTCAGTATGTGATGGTGTACATAAGTATGGAGCAAAAATTGTATGTCAGTTAACTCCAGGTACAGGAAGAAACGCATTCCCAGATACATTGGGAAATCCTCCAATGTCCGCTTCTGCCATTCCTTCCGTATTTGATCCTAACATGATGTGTCATGCTCTAACGGTAGAAGAAATTGCACAAATGATGAATGACTTCCGTTTTGCGGCAGGAGTAGCTATGGATGCCGGTTACGATGCAATCGAAATCCACGCTCACGCTGGATATCTAATTGACCAATTCTTATCACCAGTATGGAACAAACGTACAGACGAATATGGTGGATCACCAGAAAAGAATACTCGTTTTGCCAAAGACATTTATCATGCGATTCGTGATGTAGTTGGACCTAATGTACCAATTCTATTCCGTATTTCTTTGGATCACCGATTCAACGGAGGACGTGATATTGCTTACTCTATGGAAATTCTAAAAGAATTAGAAAAGGAAGGAATTGATGCCTTTGATATCGATGCTGGATGTTATGAAACATTAGACTACATCTTCCCACCAAGCTACTTAGGTGAATCATGTATGTCCTATGTATGCGAACCAGCTCGTAAAGTTGTCAGTGTACCACTAATCAATGCCGGAACACACAATCCTGACTCAGCTCTAGCTTTGATTGAATCTGGAAATGCGGATTTTGCATCATTTGGACGTGCTTTAATTGCCGATCCAGAAATGCCAAAGAAATTGATGAAAGGTCATCCAGAAGATGTTCGTCCATGTTTACGTTGTAATGAATACTGTATCGGACGTATCTGGGATAAACACACAAAACTTGGTTGTGCAATCAATGCCCAAGCTATGGAAGAAGTTCGTTTCAAACTACAAAAGACAGAAAATCCATTAGATGTAGTTATTATTGGAGCAGGACCTGGTGGTTTGGAAGCCGCTCGTGTAGCCGCTACATGTGGACACAAAGTTACTTTATTCGAAAAGACAAACAAATTGGGTGGAACAATGGATATTATTTCTACCGCAAACTTTAAATCAAATATCCGCAAATTGACAAAATACTTCGAAACACAAATGGAAAAATTAGGTGTTAACGTAGTATTAAATACAGAAATTACAGGGGATGAAGAAATTCTTAAGACTTGTGATGCGATCATCGTTGGATGTGGTGCAAAACCATTTACACCAAACATTCCAGGAATTGATGGAGTAAATGTAGTAGGTATTGTAGATGCACACAAAGATGCTTCTTTAATCAAAGGTGACAACATTGTAATCTGTGGTGGTGGAGCTTCTGGATGTGATGGCGCTATCGAAATGGCCGAAGAAATGGGTAAAAAAGTGACAATTGTAGAAATGTTACCAGAAATTGGAAAAGATGTATTCTTCATCAACAAGATTTCTATGATGAACAAATTGGTTGGATTAGGTGTTAACCTAATGCCAAACACAAAGGTTATCGCTATTGATGAAACTGGATTAACTGTTGAAAAAGACGGTGTTCAAGAACACATCACAGCCGATACAGTCATTTCTGCCTTTGGTATGAGACCAGATACAACATTAGCGGATAAGATCAAAGCACAATATCACTGCAAGACTCGTGTTGTTGGAGATAGCTTAAAACTTGGTAAAATTGGTGAAGCAGTTCGTGAAGGATTCTTCGCGGCTTCAAGCTTAGACTAATTCTAAAAGTGTTTCTCAGGTGTCTGAAATGGCACCTTTTTTCTACACTTCCAATAGATTTGTATATATAATATTTGTAAGAAATAAACATAAAAAGCTCAATGGAGGACTATATGAAATTGTTTGAACCTTGCAAGATAGGAAATCTAACTTTAAAAAATAGAATCGTTTTGGCACCTATGGGAACTACAACGGATCAAAGCTTTGCGTTTAATCAAAAAGATGTAGATTATTACGAAGAACGCGCCAAAGGGGGAACCGGATTAGTTCTAACGGGAGCGGTTGTCTGTTCAGAAGAATTTGAACCAGCACCTTGCCAATTGTTAAATAGTATTAAACATGCATATTGGCTACATGAAATTGCCGAACATGTACACATACATGGTGCTAAGTTTGGAATTCAATTGTCACCAGGTATTGGACGTATGAA
The DNA here is from genome assembly GCA_018065105.1 of Bacillota bacterium. Classification (GTDB taxonomy): domain Bacteria; phylum Bacillota_I; class Bacilli_A; order Erysipelotrichales; family Erysipelotrichaceae; genus Floccifex. Next base: position 12,066 of record JAGHTX010000126.1, on the reverse strand, counting down.
CTGGATTGATCCTTTTACTCCGCCTTACAGTGCCAGCCCATGCCCAAATTACTACAATCCGGAATTAATTTGTCGTGAACTACCTACTGAAGGGGTAAAACGATTAGTAAAAGCTATGGGATATTCGGCGAAGTTAGCGAAAGATGCAGGGGTAGACATTATCGAAGTCCATGCATATGGTGGATATTTAATTGATCAATTTACCAGCGCAAAATGGAATCACAGAAGTGATGAATATGGTGGAAGCTTTGAAAATAGACAACGCTTCTTGTTTGAAATTATTGATGAAATCCGTAAAACCTGCGGAAAAGATTATCCAATTGCCGTGAAAATGACTCTAGACAGTGTTGACGATGAAGAAAGACCAATCGAAGAAGGATTGGCTATTGCCAAACGTTTGGCAGAAATTCCGGTGGATCTGATTCACTTTGGAAGAGGGGCTTATTCCTGTCGCTGGCGTATGGTCAGCAGTGTGTACCAGCCTCCTGGTTTTGATCTAGAAGCTGCCAAGATCATTCGTGAAGTGACTGGAAATGTACCAATCATGGCCCATGGAAAATTAAATCATGTACCAACTGCCAAACAAGCCATAGAAGAAGGCATCGTAGATTTTATTGCGATTGGACATGGAATGATTGCCGATCCACATTGGGCCAATAAAGTTCGAAAAGGAATGGAAGAAGAAATTATACCTTGTATTGGATGTGGAGGATGTCATGCCAATTCCATGAAAGGATGGGCAAGACCATGTGCCGTCAATCCTACAAGTATGCACGAAAAAGAATATGTATTAACACCAATGAAAGAAAATAAAAAAGTTCTTGTGATTGGTGGAGGTCCTGGTGGTCTAAAAGCAGCGGCAAGTGCAGCACAAAGAGGAATGGATGTAACACTTTGGGAAAAGAATGCGTATTTAGGTGGTGCTTTAGCAGCTGCTGGACAAATGCGTTTTAAAAAGGATGTTAAATCTCAATTGGAATATTTAATTCGCCAAGTGAATAAATACAATGTAAAGGTGGAATTGAATAAGGAAGCCAATCTTGAAATGGTAAAATCATTCAATCCAGATTTTGTGGTTGTTGCCAGCGGTGCCAATCCAATTCGCATTCCGATTCCTGGACACGATCAAGATCATGTGTACACAGCCGTTCCCGCTTTAATGAATCAGGACGTTGTTGGAGAGAATGTTGTGATCATCGGTGGTGGAGAAGTTGGTTGTGAAATGGGTTGTGAGTTTGCGGCTCAAGGAAAAAAGGTTACTATCGTAGAAATAGGAAAAGATATTTTAATGGCACCATCCTTTGTCGCCAATAAACAAAACATTCGCTATATTGTAGACCACAGCAATGTAGATGTGCATGTGGCAACTTCTACCAAAGAGATTGGAAAAGATTACGTCATTATTGAAAAAGATAGTATTCAACAAACTATAAAAGCCGATACCGTTATATTCTCAACAGGATTTAGAGCGAACCACGATCTATATCTACAAATTTTAGAAGAAGGATACGATGTGGTACAAATCGGTGACAATGTAAAACCAGGAAAAGTATTAGATGCGATCCATCAGGGATATCATTTCGTACGTGTTTATGAATAGTATTATGGAGGAAGAAATTCCTCCTTTTGTACATTTTATCGATGTTCTTTTCCTCTTGTCGAGTTTCTGTGAAAGAAATACAATGCGTATTCTATGATAAACGCATAGAGGCGGTATTGTATGAATGAAGTATTAAAATTAGAAAAAGCAGATAATATCGATGAATTGATGGCTTTGTACGAAGAAATTATCGAGCAAACTTCTAACATGGAAGTATATGGGAGATGGAAGAAAAACTTGTACCCAACGAAAGAGGACATACAAGCTTACATAGATACGGATTCTATGTATATGGCTTATGAGGAAAATCAAATGATTGGCGCTATTGGGATTACCATCTTTCAAAATGAAGGATATACGAATATTCGATGGCGAAAAGATACGACAAATGTATGTGTATTCCATGTATTAGGTGTGCATCCACAATATACTGGATGGACAGAATTTTATTTCTTTGAAAAGAGACTATAAAAAATACCTGTAAACACAGGTATTAATGAATGTGATCTTCGAATCCATGTTGCATCTCGTACAAGTATACATTTAATTGAGCACACATTAAGAATATGTTCATACAAATTTGCAACCACAACATTGCGAACACCAAGGAAGCTAGGATTCCATAGGTAATCGAGAATTTTCCAATATTGTTGACGTATACGGAATAAATCCAAGAGAATCCAATCCAAATAATCGTACAAGCTAAAGCGCCTTTGAACTGATCTCTAAACCGTAGTGTTTTAATAGGTAACACTGTATATAATAAATCCAAAATTCCTATTAAAACAATAAAGGATATAATATTTCTGAAATTAATCAAACTTAACACTCCCAAAGAATTTGGATACATGGCTTCAATGACCGAATCGAATTGGTTTCCGAAGACCAAGATAATTAAGCAGAACAACATTGTAACCATTAAGATAATCGTATTCACTAAAGAAGCTATACGTTGTTGAATCATTGTTCTTTCTTTTCCTGTTTTATAAATTTGATTTAATCCTTGTGATAACGAATGTGTACTCTTAGAAGCAGCCCATAAAGTTGTAATGGCTGAAACCGAAGTTAGGGATAAAGAGGATTGTGTATATAATTGCCGAACTAAATAGCTCGCATAATACTCCATTGAGTTGGGAATCGTATGATTGATCATCGCCAACAGTTCACCATCACTAATTGGATATATAAATTTTAGTAAAGATAGTAAGAACATCGCAAAGGGGATAACCGAAATGATTAAAAAGAACGCTGCCTGTGTAGAATATAAATACACATTGGAGTTTAAATAATCGGAAACTACCACACTTATGACGTCCATTACCTTATATTTTAAGTCTTCTTTAGTCATACCTAAATTTTATAAGAAGAATATAATGTATGTCAAAGTCTTTATACAAAAAGTAAGAAAAATGATAATTTTGCTGCAAAAAGAAAAGAAGTCAATTACGACTTCTTATATTTAGGGGCCATATATCTTGGCTTCCCAACACTTTGTTTTCCATATTCAATGGCTTGTTTCGGACAACAGTTGATGCAAGCCATGCAGTGTGTACAATGATCGGCCCATTCTACTTTCCCATCTTGAATTTGAATGTTGTTCAATGGACAAGCTTTTACGCATTTACCACATTGGATACATGCATCGCTTACCATAAATTTATCGGCCTTAATAAAATATTTATAGTAAGGCTTTAGTACCATTTGGGTAGAAAGAATGTCGCCTTTTCCCGGAGGCTCTAATGCGATTGGAAGTTCTCTTAGAATTGCATCAGCAATCTGTTCCATTTTTGGGATTGCCTCTTCGATGATCTTTTCACATTCATCTTTTTCTTTTGTTTTAAAGAACACAAGGTAGTTTTGTGGCATTTCGATTTGTTCGCATCCCATATATTCGAATCCCTTTTCTTTACAGATTTCTCTACAATAATATGGACTAGCTCCCATTCCACCCGCACAGGTCATTATGAAATAAGCTTGTTTGCTTCCTTCGAATTTTGATTTCTTTAAAAAGTCCATCACAATAGTAGGAGGCGCCGATACATAGACAGGGCAAACGATGATCAATGGTCTTTTATTTTGACTACGGATCAAAACATTTTGTTTGATACAATCTCCCATATCAACAATGTCATCTTGAAGCTTGTCTTGAAGATATTCCGCTACATATTTACTATTTCCTGTTCCACTAAAATATAAAATCATACTTATACCCCAAAGCTTTTATAAATGCTTTCTCTAAAACTATTCTGACCAACTTTTGTGTTTCCCACTAAATCATGACTTAGGGTAAATTGAGAGAATAGGATAATATCGTGTTTTCCCGCTTTTTTGATTTTTGGAAGATTAGCCAAAACATTAAACATCCATTTTGGATAATACTTGATCTTACATTCTTTTTTCGCTGCCTTGAAACATAAATATGCCATTTCTTCATAGGTATATGTTTCTTTTCCACCCACTTCATACATTTGATTTGTGTCACACATATGTTCCACAATGAACTGGGCAAATTCTGGACAGTCTACTACATTCGCCTTTACTTTTCCGTACCCTTTTAAAAGCTGCATTTCTCCTTTTTCAATATAAGGTTTAAAAACTTTAATAATGTCATAGAAATATCCAGTTGGTCTATAAATGACATAGTCCATATCTCCACCTTGGATTTCCAATTCAACCTTATGTTTTGCATCCAGCATAGGAACTTTCTTTGCTTCTTTTAAGTCACAGGCGATAACAGAAATGTAGTTAAATTTTTTTACGCCTGCTTTTTTGGCTTCATTATATAAATTGATGTTTCCATGATAATCGATATCGTAGGAATTAAATTTTGTGCTAGCCCCTGTCAATCCAACGGTTGTGATTAGAACATCGGCTCCATCGCACAATCCAGATAATGTATCTGGGTTGGTTACATCAATCGGAAAAAAAGTATACTTTCCTTTACATTCCTCAATTTCTCTTTCTTTTAAATCGGCTGCAATGACTTCATGATTTTGTTTAATGAGTTCTTTTAATATTTCTGCACCTAAGTTTCCAAAGGCACCTGTTAATACGACTTTCATATGTTTCACCACCTACTCCTATTTTACACTTTTTATACATAAATGAAAATGTGTTATCTATCGCAAACAAAGAAGAGACAACTAAGAATTTGTTTCATTTTTATTAGTAATATTGTTAAAATAATTGTAAGAAGTATTTACCAATAGGTAAATGGAGAGGTATAAAAATCATGAAAATTAAAGCTGCAGTTACGCACTCAAAAGGTGCGCCATTTCAAATTGAAGAAGTGGAATTAGCGGAACCAAAATTTGGAGAAATTTTAGTTCGTATCGTTGCCAGTGGTATTTGTCACACGGACGAAGTTGTACAAAATCAATTCATTCCTGTACCACTACCAGCTGTATTAGGACACGAAGGAGCTGGAATTGTTGAAAAAGTTGGTCTAGGTGTTACTGAATTTAAAAAAGGGGATCGTGTAGGAATCACTTTCTCAAGCTGTGGAGAATGTCCATGTTGTCAAAAGGCAAAACCATATGTTTGTAAGAATTTCAATAAAATTAACTTTGGTGGAGTTCAACCTGACGGAACAAGCCGTTTATCTACATTAGAGGGAAAAACTATTTCAACTATGTTTGGACAATCTTCTTTTGCCACTCACGCTGTTGTTAATGCTAGACAAGCGGTAAAAGTGGAATACGAAGATATGGACCTTGGACTAGTTGCACCTATTGGATGTGGTATCCAAACTGGAGCTGGTGCGGTATTAAACCGTTTACGTCCTGAATTCGGATCAACAATCGCTGTATTCGGATGCGGAACTGTTGGTATGAGTGCTATCATGGCAGCTAAAATTGCTGGTTGTGACAAAATTATCGCCGTTGGTGGAAATCCTAAGAGCTTAGAATTGGCAAAAGAATTAGGAGCTACACACACAGTTAACCGTAAAGAAGTCGATCCAGTTGCGGCTGTTAAAGAAATCACAAATGGTGGAGTTAACTACTCAATCGATACAACTGGTGTAGGAGAATGTGTTCGTAAGTCATTAGCTATGTGTGACTTTGATGGAACTTGCGTTGTTGTAGGAGCTACAGGAGATCTAACAATCAACGTGCAAGAAGAATTAATGGGTGATGGAAAACGACTAATTGGAGTTATCGAAGGAGATTCAATCCCTAAAGATTTCATTCCTAAACTAATCGATTATCACCAAAAAGGAATGTTCCCATTCGATAGATTAATCAAGTTCTATAACTTTGAAGACATCAACGAAGCATTAGAAGAATCACACCAAGGTAAATGCATTAAAGCCGTATTACGAATGGAATAACAGGAGTTTTTTATGAAGAATAAGTATTACCCACATTTGGCCAGTCCAATCGAAATTAATGGATTGACATTTAAGAACCGTATTTTCGGGGCTCCCATGTCTAACCCAGAATTGGACCCAGATTGCCACATGCGAGAAGAAGATATTGCCTTCCACGCCAATCGTGGTAAAGGTGGTTTGGCAAGTGTATGTATTGGTCTAGGAATTGTTGAAGCCGTAGGACGATCACACACAAAAGAAGTAATTCTTTACGATGATATGTCTCTACCATCCTTAAAAAGAATGGCCAATGAATTCCACAAACACAACTGTATGGCTACTATGGAACTTGCTCACGGTGGTAAGTTTGGAGCTGCTCGTTCACACTCTGGTGCTGACTATTCTTTGATTGGTCCAAATAATGAATTGAATGCGCAAGGTGTGCAAGTAAAAGCGATGACTGACGAACAAATCGAAGCTACAGCACAAGCCTTTGGAGATGCCGCAAAACTTGTGAAAGAAGCTGGTTTTGACATGGTATTCATCCATGGAGGACACGGATGGTTATTAGGACAGTTCGCTTCGCCATACTTCAATAAACGTACAGATAAATGGGGAGGATCTCTAGAAAATCGTATGCGTTTCTCTTTATTGGTTATTGAAAAAGTAAGAGAAGCCGTAGGACCAAACTTTCCAATCGAATTCCGTATGTCTGGTTCCGAATTGATTCCAGGAGGATACGATATTGAAGAAGCTGTAGAAATGGCAAAAATGATTGATGGAAAAGTAGACATCATTCACGTTTCGGCAGGTATTCACGAAAACGATGATGTATTCGTATTAACACACCCTTCTATGTTCGTAGAACACGGGGTCAATGTAAAATACGCAGCAGAAATTAAAAAACACGTAAAAACACCGGTGGCAACACTTGGTGGATTAAATGACCCAGATATGATGGAAGAAATCATTGCTTCTGGGAAAGCCGATATTATTGAAGTGGCTCGTCAATCTTTAGCCGATCCATATTTCCCAGAAAAAGCATTCTGTGGAAAGAAAGATGACATCACAAAATGTTGTCGCTGTTACACATGTTTCTTTAACTATCTATCAAACCGAAACTATTGTTGTGCATTCAATCCAGTTATTGGAGATGAATTAGAAAACAAATTTGGATTCCCAGCTACAACACCTAAAAAAGTTGCGGTTATTGGTGGTGGACCTGGTGGTATGGAAGCTGCCATTACAGCAGCCCAAAGAGGACACGCGGTTACTCTATTTGAAAAACGCGATGTACTAGGTGGACAAATCGTTCACGAAAAACACATTCCATTTAAAAAGGATATGTACAATTTCGTTGAAGTCTTGGCAAAACGTTGTCAAGAAGCGGGCGTAGATATTCGCTTAAATACAGAAATCACACCAGAAGAAGTGTATGAAATGAACTTTGATGTGGTTATGAGCGCCGTTGGTGCAAAACCAATCATCCCAAATATTCCTGGTATTGAAAAAGCCAAAGGATTAAATGTATTGGAAGATGAAACACCAGATCTAGGACAAAAAGTTGTTATCTTAGGTGGAGGTCTAGTAGGTAGTGAAGTCGGTATCTACTTAGATATGATTGGAAAAGATGTAACGATCCTGGAAATGAAAGATACTTGGGCAGCCGATGCGTACTGGATGCATAAAGTTGCGATGGATCAGTACATGCGCAAAGGAACAATCGATATCAAAGTCAACACAAAAGCTATCGAAATCACAGATGAAGGTGTCGTTTGTGAAACAGCAGAAGGTACAATCGTAGTTCCTGCTGACAGTGTTCTATTAGCTACAGGTATGAAAGCGAATCGTGAGGTCGCTAACGAATTCTTAAATACAGCTCCACGAGTATTTGAAGTGGGAGATGCGATCAAAGCGGGAAGAGTTGTTGAAGCGGTAAAAGTTGGATATTATCGCGCAATGGATATCTAATAAATCAAAAGAAGCCATCTTTAGCGGATGGCTTTTCTCTTTAATTGGAATAGAATCAATAAGTTAATAGCTAAGAAAGCTAAAATGAGAATGAAATCTAAATAATAGGATTGGGTAAAGTCATAAACATATCCAAAGGCAGACATCGCAAATGCGGCTCCAAAGTTTGTTCCGAAAGACACGATAGAATACGCTTTTACATAGTTTTCTTCTCCAAAGAATAATTTTGTCATCAAAGAAATACCTACCGCGGTAATGGAGTAACAAGAACCAAAGATGAAAGATGCGATTAATACGATACTTTCTACGTGAATGAACATGAATAAGAATACGGATGCAGCAATCACAATCATCATGACGTATACGGATTTAATAGCGCCCATCTTATCGGCTAAAGCTCCAATAAGTAGCTTACTGCTGATATTTCCAATCATAGTTGCCGACAACATTAAGGCTCCTGTAGAAGCCGAAATTCCAATGGATTGTGCATATCCAGGAAGATGTGAAGGTAAACCTGTGATAGCGGTAAATAGAACAGCGGCAATTAAGAATAGAATAAAGTTTGTTTGTAACCAGGCAAAAGAAGTAGTAGAAGCAGATTTTTTAGCTTGTGCATCTTCTGTAGATCCATATGGTAAAAGTCCATCTTCCTTTGGATCCAAATGGAATGGGAATAAAATGGCTGGTAAAGAAAGCACCAAAGAGATGATTCCTAGGGCAATATAGGCTGTTCTCCATCCACTGGCTTCAATGATATTTGTTAGTAGTGGCGATAAGACAGCTCCTGCAACACCAGAGAAACTCAAAGTAATACTCGTGGCTAAGCCGATTTTTTCTTTAAACCAGTGGTTTAGAATTGTCGTAATCAATAAGATATTATAGATGGCAGCTCCAGCTCCTTTGATGATGGCGGCAATATAGAACATCCATACGCTATTGGACATAGCCATAAGTAAAGAAGAAAGCGTAACTAGTGCGGTTCCGACAATAATCAACATTTTGAAGTTGAACTTATCCATTAGCTTAGGGGCTACTAAAGATACAAAGGCAATGGCTAAGGTTAAGAAGGTTGCATGTAAGGCAAATGTTCCTCTTAGAACACCTAAAGATTCAGAAACAGATGTGTAATACACACCAACGGTGTTTACTACACTTCCGACTGAACTAGCAGCCAATCCGCAGCAACAAATAAGTACGATCCAGTGTTTTAATGATTTGTTTGGTAGAGTCATAATATCACGTTCCTTTTCTGATATTTATTTTAAAAAATATGGTTAAAGATTTACATTTACAAATTTCGGATAATGTCAAAAATGGATAGACAATTTTCATGTTTTGTCAAAACAGAGAAATTATATATATTTACGCGATAATAAATTATCGAAAAACGATAAATAATTGTTGACAAACGAAATATAGTGTATATAATTGAATTATCGATAAACGATAAATATCGAAGTTGGAGGATAAAAAAATGAAAGTATTAAACAAATTGACAAGTGCATTAGCGAAATTATTTGAAGTGTGTGTATTCTTAGCCGGTATTATTCTATTGGTTGTATTAGGATTGTTGTTCTTTTTCAAGGCAGATGTTACAGCCTTCATTCTTGAAGGATTAAAAAATGGAACCGTTACAATCTCTGGTATTTCCGAAGAAGGATTGATTCAATTGATCAATGGAAATGGAATCTATGTATTTGGAGCCTTTGCCTTTATCGCATGTTTCTTATATGGCATGATTTTTAGAAATGTAAACTTAATTATGCGTACCGCAGTAGGAAAAACAAAATTCTCAGTGGGAAATACACCTTTCCAGGAAGATGTAGTTCGTATGGTACGTGAAATTGGAATCTTCTCTATCTCTATTCCGATTCTTCAAGTGATCCTTTCTGTAATCGCAACAATGAATTTTGGAGTTACAGAAATCACACCATCTTTAAATGGAATCTTCTTCGGATTCGTGATTCTTTGCCTATCTCAATATTTTGCCTATGGGGCCTCACTACAAGAAGAAGTGGACGGATTGATCTAATATGGGAAAAATTGTATTGGAATTAGACGTTATGATGGCAAAACGTCATAAAGGATTGAATGAATTGGCCGAAGAAGTAGGAATTACCAATGTAAATTTATCAAAATTAAAAAACAACAAGGTCAATGCGATTCGCTTTTCCACACTAGAAGCCATTTGTCGGGCACTGGATTGTCAACCTGGCGATATCTTAAAATACGAAGAGGAAGAATAAGTACCAGAAAAGGTACTTATTTTTCGTAGATATTTAAGTAAATTAAACATTTGAAAAACATTAGACTCCGTGTCATTATATAGTGGGGATATATCCTCAGATTCTTTAAATAAAGGAGGCGAATACATGCTTCAAGTTAAAAATATACGAAAGAAATATGTAACTGGAGAATTGGAACAAATCGCATTAAACGATGTGTCTCTAAATCTTCGTGACAATGAATTTGTAGCGATCCTGGGACAAAGTGGTTCCGGAAAAACAACTTTATTAAATGTGATTGGTGGATTGGACCGTTATGACAGCGGGGATTTGATTATCAATGGAATTTCTACCAAAAACTATAGCGACCGTGATTGGGACTCTTATCGTAACCATACTATTGGATTTGTATTCCAATCTTATAACTTAATTCCTCACCAGACTGTTTTAGCCAATGTAGAATTAGCACTAACCATCAGTGGAATCAGTGGAGCAGAAAAACGACAAAGAGCAATCGATGCCTTAACGCAAGTGGGATTAGGAAATCAACTTCATAAAAAGCCGAACCAAATGAGTGGGGGACAAATGCAACGTGTTGCCATTGCCCGAGCTTTGGTCAACAATCCAGATATCTTGTTAGCGGATGAGCCAACCGGAGCTTTGGATAGTGATACAAGTATTCAGGTTATGGATCTATTAAAGGAAGTCGCAAAAGATCGCCTGGTTGTTATGGTAACACACAACCCGGAATTAGCCGAACAATATGCGACACGTATCGTTCGATTAAGTGATGGAAAAATTGTCGATGACAACGATCCATTCCTGGTAGACGATTCTAAACTGGCTCCACCAAAACATGCCAACATGGGAAAAGCTTCGATGTCTTTCTTAACCAGCTTGGCTCTATCTTTTAATAACCTTCGTACCAAGAAAGGACGTACTTTCTTAACTTCTTTTGCCGGTTCGATTGGTATTATTGGGATAGCCTTGATTCTGTCTTTATCAAATGGGGTAAATACGTACATTCACAATATCGAAGAAGAAACGCTGTCGGAATATCCAGTAACGGTACAAACAACCGATGTTGACCTGGCTTCTATGATTCAAGTGGCTGCAAGTTCTAGTGTAGATGAGGAAGCAGGCGAAGAAGTCAATGAAAGAAAGACTATTTCTTCTTTCTTCTCACAGGCAAAAAAGAACGATTTAAAATCTTTACGCTCGTATTTAGAAAGTGAAGAATGCCCTGTTTATGATTATGCCAATGCGATTGAGTATTCCTATCTGGTAACACCACAAATTTATCGTTTGGACAAGGAAGAATACTATCAAGTAAATCCAAATAAATCTTTTGCGGAATTAAATCGTACGTATGGAGCTATGGCTAGCCGAATGCCATACAATATTTTTAGTTCTTTACCAGAAAGTGATTCTTTATACAAAGACCAGTACGATGTTCTAGAAGGACATTGGCCTGAAAATCCACACCAATTGGTACTTGTAGTAAGTCAGGACAATTGTATTACCGATGTCGCTCTATATGCCATGGGATTAAAAGATCCATCTGAACTGGATCAAATGATTCAAGACTATCGAGACGGAAAAGAAGTGGAAGAAGTATCGGAAATTGGAAAATACAAATATTCAGACTTTATCGGGAAACAATTCAAGATGGTCAATATTGCAGATCGTTATCAATTCGATTTAAAACGTAAGTTGTACGTGGATAAAGAAGATGACGAGAAGTATATGATGAATCTAGTAAAAAATGGACAAACTCTAGAAATTGTTGGTGTTGTGAAGAAAAATGCCGATAGTAAAGCGGGTATGTTAAGTCATGGTGTACTTTATCCATTTGAACTAGAAAAAGAAATTATCTTAGATGCAAGTAAAAGCGATATCGTAAAAGCACAAATTAAAGATCCGGATGTCGATGTATTTACGGGAAAACGTTTTGATGATAC
>JAGHTX010000128.1 GCA_018065105.1 Bacillota bacterium | reverse complement strand
TAGATCGATTTAAAGAAAGATACGATAAGAAATTAAGGAAAGCTTATTTAGAAGGACGGTATGGCGCTATTCCAGTATTTAAACAATTTTTATTTTAAAAGGAGGAATAGAATTGCCGGTCCACACATATACAAAAATGGAATATTAGATCTTCAGATGTGGAAGAACAGATAGAACCATTTATAAAATTTATAAAGATGCGAAAACAGAAACATTAGTAACTTATCTTGCTAATGTTTTTTTTGTTTTATACAAATTCTTTGAAATTAAATGTATATTTTTGTATAAAGGTATGATTTATAAGAAGTTAACAACGCAATAAACAGTGTAAAACAGTTGACAACAGATATGCACTGTTATATACTGTTTACAACATACTGAAGAAGTACTATAGGTATGTTTAAAGAGAATATATATCTTCTTATGCGCAAAGGAGAAAAAGAATGAAAATTATATTAAATAATTCGTCAATGGTTCCAATTTATGAACAATTGATGGATCAGATTAAAAATGAAATCATTGAAGGAAGGCTTGCATCTGGAACTGCGCTTCCTTCGGTAAGAGCATTATCAGGAGAATTAAAAATTAGTGCACTTACAGTAAAAAAGGCATACGACAGACTGGAAGAAGATGGATTTGTTGTGACGGTTCATGGAAAAGGAAGCTTTGTAGCAGAAACAAATAGAAATCTTGCGTTTGAGGCTTGTAGAAAAACTGTAGAAGATGAATTCGCAAAAGTAATTTTGAAGGCAAAAAACTTTGGCCTTTCTAATGAAGACATCCAGAATATCGTATCCATTATTCTGGAGGAAGGATTATGATAACTGCAAAAAATATAAAAAAGCGATATACAGATTTTTCACTAGATTTAAATTTTGAAATTCCTAAGGGATATGTCACAGGTCTAATTGGAAAAAATGGAGCTGGAAAAAGTACAACCATTAAATTGATACTAGGACTGGTTCGCCCAGATGAAGGAAGAATTACCGTGATGGATTGTAATGCAACAGATCTTTCGGCAAAAGAAAAAGAAGAAATAGGTGTTACTCTAGCCGAATCTGGGTTTAGTCCATATTTAAGAATTTCAGACATAATAAGTATCCTTAAAAAGAGTTATCTTAGCTTTGATGCTCATAAATTTGAAAAAGAATGCAATAGAATGCATTTGCCTTTTGATAAGCCAGTAAAAGAGTTTTCAACAGGTATGAAGGCAAAGCTAAAGGTTCTTGTGGCAATGACACATAACGCAAAACTCTTGATTATGGATGAACCAACAGCTGGTTTGGATGTAGAAGCAAGAAATGAAGTTTTGGATTTGATTCGTGAGTATATGGAAGAAGATGAAAATAGAACGGTTCTGATCACATCACATATTTCTTCGGACCTTGAAAGTATTTGCGATGACATATACTTAATTGATAATGGAAAAGTGATTCTTCATGAAGATACCGATGTTATTCTAGGAGAATATGGAATTCTAAAAGTGGATGAAGAAATGTATTCGAATATAGATAAACAATATCTAATGAAAACCGTAAAAACAGGCTATGGATATTCATGTTTCACAAATCAGAAACGCTACTACAAAGAGAATTATCCAGGAATTGTGATTGAAAATGCCAAACTGGATGAATTAATTCTTATGTTGGCAGGAGGTATGAACAAATGAGAACTTTATTTGAAAAAGATCTACGATTGATCCTATCTAGAAAGTCAACAATGTTAATTTTTATCCTTATTGGAATTTTATTTACCTGGAGTTTCTCAAGTTCATTTAGTGGAGCCTATCTTACAATGCTAGGAACGATGCTTGCTCTATCTACTATAAGCTTTGATGATTCCGATAATTGTATGGCCTTCTTATTTACTCTGCCATGTACAAGAAAACAATACGTTTTAGAAAAGTATCTATTTGTTTATGGTACCTCTTTATTCGCGGGTTTGGTAGGAATGGTGATCATTATCTTATCAAGTATCATAAAAGGAGATGTAGTCAATGGGACAATTCTTATTGAAATTATAGCCTCGGAAATACCGATTCTTGTGATGACCGGAGGACTTATGATACCTCTACAGTTAAAATATGGACCAGAGAAATCAAGAATCGTATTGATGTCGATCCTTGGTGTTGTGATAATGGCAGGCGTACTGATTGGTAAAAGTACATACGCAAGCACTATTCTAGAACAGATTAATCAACTGATGGACGGAATTACCCCCTTCTATTTATTGGTCGCACTTATTGCTGTTCTAGTAATCATAACGATACTATCTATTCTAGTAACAAGTAAGATCATGAACGATAAAGAGTTCTAAAAAAAATATACACGTAAAAAAGTGCTGATTCCTATTCATCACTTTTTTTATACACAAAAAGTAAAAATGCATCTTATGATTGGATTTATACTACTTATCGTTCGATAGATAGAAATGCAGAAAAGAATATATACAATGTAATTGTATTAACCAAAAGAAATTAATTCGGATTATAGTTCCGATTGAGGAGAATGAGATGAAAAGAAAAGTAATTATGATTCTTTCCCTTATTGTGCTAGGAATTACTTCATTTATCCTATGGGATAATCAAAAAGTATTTGTAGGCAATATAGAAAAAGATAGCGATGCATATATTCTAGAATTTGAAAAAATGAACCAGACAGAATCACATAGCTTGAATCTTACTAAAGATGATGTGTTATCTGTGGAATATCAAATTGATCAAGGTCAGGTCGATCTAGTCATTGGTATGGAAAAAGAAAAAGCAATCTATACAGGAAATGATATCGATAATGGAAAGTTTAGCGTGGTTGTACCCAAAGATGGAGAATATATCATGACTATAAAGGCAAAGAATGCCAAAGGAACTATTAAAATTTACGCAAAATAAAAGACAAAGAGAATGGCAACAAGGAAGGAAAAAAGATGGAAAAATTAAGAAAATATCCAATTCTTAGCTGCATAAGTATTTTTATGGTTTGTGCAGGAGTAAGAATAATCGAATACTTTGGGATACGAACCGACGAAACATTTTTCTCGGAAAACTTTATTCATAAAATCTTTGGAATTGTGTTATTGTACGGGTTCCTACGATTCTGTAATTTAACATGGCAGGATATTGGTTTCAAAAAAGGTAAGGTTTTTCCTAAACTTGGGAACGGATTTCTATTAGGAACTGTATGTTTCTTTGCTGCTTATTCCATAGAATGTTTGATTCTATATTTTATGAATCATAATGTACATTTAGAATTTTACGTCAGTGGTTTCTCCCTGACAAATGACATGGAAAAACAGACCGGTATTGGATTTATTCTTCTATGTATCCTGTTTAACGTAGTCAATGTCTGGATGGAAGAAGGCGTATTCAGAGGCTTGTTTTCCAATATTCTAAAAGACAAAACATTTAAAACAAATTGTTTCGCGGTGGCTCTTCTATTTGGAATCTGGCATTTCGTAATGCCGCTAAGGGATTATCTGGATGGAAATTCATCGCTTATAAATATGCTAGTTATGACAATTGGTTACATCTTTCTATCTGGTATCATGAGTATAAAATGGTCCTTGTTATATAAAATATCCGGAAATCTCTGGATAGGATTGGCAGACCATTTATTCAACAATGTGATTGTGACAAATCTTCTTCATGTTGTATCCAGTAAAGAAGCAGACAGTCTACAAATCGTTCGCATTTTACTTGGACAGCTCATTTCTTTTGGGATTGTCTATCTTTACTATAAAAAGAAAAACAAGGAGAAAATATATGAATAAACAACTAAGAAATACATTATTAACCATTGCCAGTTTAGGAACAGCCGTTGGTGGACTTGTTCTAATTTTGACACAGATACTTAGCGAGACAAAAGATAATTCGCTTCTATATATCGCAATTGCCTCCATTCTTTTGTCCGCTCTTTTCAACATAATTCGTCTATCCGAAAAATCGAGTAGTAATAAGATATAAGTGGTATATTAGAGATATAAGAAAGTTATACAAATGAGGCATACAAACATATGAAACAGGAATTATTCGAAAGAGCAGAAAACTTCGTACAAAATGGACAGGCTGTAAGCGATGCATACTTCTTAGAAGATAGTCGTATGACACGTGTTTCGGCTGCCATCTTTTTAGAAGGAAATAAAAGAGTAGAAACCCAAGAAATTAAAGCCATGAAAGAATTGTTAGCTGAAAATACAGGAATATTTTCTAATTTTAGAGGATATGTTAGATTACCAATCCACTGTATGTTAGCGAATACACGAGATCCAGAATATACATTGAAACAGGCAATAGATGCTTACAACGTATTCAAGGATTATTTCACATTTCGAACCTATTTGCCGATTGCTTCCGTACGCATGGCAATGGAAAAAAATCCTGCACAATTTCGATCTATTGCACAGCGAACAAAAGAAATCTATAAGATGCTAAATAAAGCCCATCCATTCTTAACCGATGAATCCGATGAGCTCACTTGTTCCATTCTAGCTAGTACAGATTTATCTGTAGAAGAAGCGGTAGAAAGAACACTAGAAGCGTATGATACGTTAAAAGAATATCATTTTGGAATCCTTTCCAGTGGGGATGCTCTATTTACCATTGCCCAAATCATTGCTGCTTCTAAAAAAGATATTCCTTTCTGTGTTCAAAAAGTGAATGCCATTTATCAAAAGGCAAAAGAGGATCATCATAGATTTGATAGTGGATACCAGTTATCAATTATTGTAGCCTTGGCCATTTTAGAAGAAGATATAGATTCTCTTTTAGCGGATATATACGATGTGGATGAGTATTTATCTACACAAAAACACTATGGTGGTTTATTAGGCTTTTCCAAACCGACTCGTATGACCCATGCAGCCCTTATTGTAGCCAGTGATCGTGCTAAAACTTTTGAAGGGGCCACCGTAGCCATTCAAGCAACGATTTCTGCTATTATCCTAGAAACGATTATACTTGCTAGTGTGGTATCCACAATGTCCTCTACTAGCTCATCCGGTTCAAAATAGGATTGTTTGTAAGTAAAGATGGAGTGAACAAGAAATTTACTCCATTTTTCTAATTTATAGAAAGATTGTGCAAGAAAATGATTCGATGCTTTCTAGGAAATCAAAGTAGAAAAGAAAAGGAATCCTTTATATAATAATGTATGTCATACGATTGTTATTATAGGAAGGAATCAGATATTTTGGAGACAACATATTTAATTAAAAAGCCATATTTGTACTTTCCCGTGCAAATAGGAAAAGAAGAAAGGTTAATGGAAATCTTTTCGGTTAAAGAAG